>JALSNG010000064.1 GCA_026987155.1 Thermococcus sp.
AACGGGCACTCGTTGCATCAGGCAAGGGGGCATGTCTCAGGAAGGTTTGTACTCGTGATGAGCGACCACGTTTATGGCGAGGAGTTTATCCGGGAAGCCCTGCGGGGGAGGGGTCTTATAGCGGATAGAAAGCCGAGATGGGTGGAAGTTGGTGAGGCGACCAAGGTTAAGGTTGAAAAAGACAGGGTTGTTGAGATAGGAAAATCCCTTAATGACTGGGATGCTGTCGATACGGGCTTCTTCGTGGTGGATGAGGGTATCTTCGATATAACCTCGGAACTCGAAGAAGAGAAAAACGGCGACTATTCACTAAGTGAGGTGATTGGGAGGGCCCGGCTTGAGATTACCTTTCTTGACGGTCTTCCCTGGGTTGATGTGGACACACAATCTGACCTTAAATTGGCCAGGAAAATGCTCGTCTTTACGGCCGTAAAGGGAACCGGCGACGGCTTCATAAGCAGGTACCTCAACAGGAAGATTTCAACCAGGGTGAGCTACCTCCTTGTGGAGAGAACCACTCCAAATGAGGTAACGTTCATTACCTTTATCCTTGGAATTCTCTCGGCTCTTTTGACGCTCCTCAGCCTTCCAGTGGCGGGGATGCTGTACCAGATCAGCTCAATCCTCGATGGCGTTGACGGCGAACTCGCGAGGGCCCAGCTCAGGGAAAGCAGGTTCGGAGGCTACATGGATTCAATCCTCGATCGATACGTCGATGGGGCTTTTCTGAGCTTGCTGGCGTATTCGGCCCTGAAGGAACCCATCTGGTGGCTCGTTTCGTTCCTCGCACTCTTTGGTTCGGTGATGGTGAGCTACTCGACCGAGAGGTTCAAAGCGGCGTATTGTATGGATGCTTACGGAACCATTTCAGCCCTGAGAAAACTTCCTGGAAAAAGAGATGAGCGTGTCTTTTTGACCATGCTGTTCCTTCTGTATCCTGTTGAAGTATCAGTCAGAGCTCTCTTTGTCCTGATTGCCATCGTGACGAACCTTAGGGTTGTCCTCACACTCTATTTCGTCCGCGAAAAAGTTTCGCATCCGAAAACTATTTAACCGATATAAAATAAGGGATACCACCGGAGGTGAAGGAGATGGTTAGGGTTGTGGTACTCGGACAGGGCTACGTTGCCAGCATATTTGCAAGTGGCTTGGAGAAGATAAAAGCCGGAAAAATGGAGCCCTACGGTGTTCCACTGGCAGACGAGCTCCCGATTAAGATTAAGGATATTGAAATTGTCGGTTCCTACGACGTTGATGCCAGCAAGGTTGGCAAGGACCTCTACGAGGTCGTCAAAGCATATGACCCCGAAGCTCCGGAGAGCCTCAGGGGGATAACCGTCAGGAAGGGAATCCACTTGAGGAGCCTCAGGAACCTCCCGATTAAAGCGGTGGGCCTTGAGGACGATATGACGCTCAGCAAAGCTGTGGAGCACCTTGTTAACGAGTGGAAGGAACTCAAGGCGGAAGTCTTCGTTAACGTCTGCACCACGGAAGCGTTCGTGCCATTCGAGAGCAGGGAGGAGCTTGAGAAGGCTATCGCTGAAGACAACAGGGAGAGACTTACAGCCACCCAGGTCTACGCGTATGCCATTGCTAAATACGCCAGTGAAGTCGGCGGCGCGGCCTTCGTCAACGCGATTCCAACTTTGATAGCCAACGATCCGGCGTTTGTGGAGCTCGCCAAGGAGAGCAACATGGTAATCTTCGGCGACGACGGTGCAACCGGAGCAACGCCGCTCACAGCTGACGTACTCAGCCACCTCGCCCAGAGGAACAGGTATGTGCTCGATATAGCCCAGTTCAACATCGGTGGAAACAACGACTTCCTCGCTCTTACTGACAAAGAGCGCAACAGGAGCAAGGAATTCACCAAGAGCTCGGTCGTGAAGGACCTACTCGGCTATGATGCTCCCCATTACATTAAACCAACGGGCTTCCTTGAGCCTCTGGGGGATAAAAAGTTCATAGCGATGCACATCGAGTACGTCAGCTTTAACGGAGCGAGGGATGAGCTGGTCATAACAGGCAGGATAAACGACAGCCCAGCTTTGGCCGGCCTGCTCGTTGATTTGGTTAGGCTCGGGAAGATGGCTGTTGAAAAGAAGGCCTTTGGAACGGTTTACGAGGTAAATGCCTTCTATATGAAAAACCCTGGACCGAAGGAGGCCAAGAACATACCTCGCATCATAGCGCACGAGAAGATGAGAACCTGGGCCGGGTTAGAGCCAAGATGGCTCTGATTCTCTAAAACTTTTTAATCCCTTTTTCCTACCTTTCTTGGAGGGAAAACGATGAGCTGGAAGAGGGGGGCGTATCCTGAGTACACCCTGGAGGATGTTGTGGCCGTTCTGTTCTTGCTTCAGAATCCACTGGGAAGAAAGGCTATATCTGAGACCTTGGACCTCGGGGAGGGTAGTGTTAGAACTCTTTTGAGGAAGCTGTTGTGGGGGAGCCTTATACGCTCAGCCCGTAGGGGGCACTCCCTCACAGGGGAGGGAAGGAGCATCGTTGAGAGACTCTCAAAGCATTTTTCAGAGGTTCGGAAAGTGGGGGATGTTGAAGGTTACCCGGCGTATGCCCTTTTAATTAGAAACCCGCCGGACTTCAATAGTCTTGAACTAAGGGATGAGGCAATAAGGTTCTTTGCCAAGGGGGCCATGATTCTTCTCGTGAAGGGTGGAGAACCCGTTTTTCCCGAAGATGGGAGGCCGTTACGGGAGACGATGCCCGAGTTAGCCGAGAGTCTCGGGAGGTTCTTCCGGTTCAGTGAGGGTGATCTGGTGGTAGTGACCTGGGCGGAGAAAGAAGGACACGCGATAAAAAGCGCCTATCATGTGGCATTGACCCTCAAGGGTAATGAGATGCCGGAGGAGATAAAGTCCCTCGTGAGGTGAAGCCATGAAGAGACTCATACTGGCGCTTGATGTGTACGAACGGGAAAGGGCACTTGAGATAGCGGAACAAACGGCGGAATACCTCTGGGCTGTTAAGGTGAACTGGCCGCTGATAATCGGCTCCGGCTTGAATGTCATAACTGAAATCAAGCAGGTTACCGGGCTGCCGGTAATAGCGGACCTCAAACTGGCCGATATCCCCAACACCAATCGGATGATAGCGGGCAGGGTTTTCAAAGCTGGCGCCGACTACATAATCGTTCATGGTTTCGTTGGGAGCGACAGCGTTAAAGCCGCTATGGAGCTCGGAAGGACGATAATGGTCGTTGAAATGAGTCATCCCGGTGCAAAGGAGTTCATTCAGCCGGTGACCGACGGATTGATCAAACTGGCCAACGAACTTGGGCCATTTGGTGTCATCGCGCCTGCAACGCGGCCGGAGCGCGTAGCCTATATCCGTTCGAAGCTGAAGCCGGAAATTAGAATCCTGAGTCCAGGCGTGGGTGCTCAGGGTGGAAAAGTGAGGGACGTTTTAAGGGCGGGGGCGGACTATATAATAGTCGGCCGCTCAATCTACGCGAGCAGGAACCCGCGTGAGAGCGCAAGGATGATTCATGATGAAGCCATGGGGGCGTGACTATGGAGCTGAAGGTAAAGCACCCCCTCAGTAAGAAGGAAGTGAAGGAGATAATCCATGAGATGGGGGAAATCTTCGGTGATGAGATAGCGAAAAAGATGCTGAATAAAAAGGACCGGGTTGAGGTAGCTGAATTCGACAAAACCACAGAGATACTACTGGTTAACGGCAAGCCTTTCTTTATCAGAAGAAGGGGCCTCGTCTTTCCCCTGGTCATAGCACTCTATGAGCTCTCCAACGAAGAAGACCTGAGAAAGTGGCCGAGGAGGGTCGTGGTGGATGCCGGTGCCGTGCCATTCGTTATAAAGGGAGCCGATGTCATGGCTGCGGGAATAGTCGACGCCGATGAGAACATTGGGGAGGGCGACTTCGTCTTTGTGATCGAAGAGGAGTATGGAAGGCCTCTCGCCATAGGGGTTGCGCTTATGACGGGTAAGGCTATGAAGGAGAAGCCCAAGGGGAAGGCTGTGAAAAACATCCACCACGCCAAGGACAGAATATGGGAGCTGACGGTGGGTTGAAATGGGGAAAAGCGGGGAGGGGAGGAAAATCCGGGTCCTTGTCGGGGGGGTCTTTGATATTCTCCATGTTGGCCACGTTCACTTTTTAAGGCAGGCGAAAGAACTGGGCGATGAGCTTGTGGTTATAGTGGCCCACGACGAGACAGTCCGGAGACAGAAGCGAAGGGAGCCCTTAAATTCCGCGGAGGAGCGGGCGGAGCTCTTGAGTGCCATAAAATACGTCGATAGGGTTTACATAGGTACCCCCGGGACCATAGATTTTGAGCTCGTAAAGCGCATAGATCCCGATGTGATAGCCATAGGCCCCGACCAGAAGTTCAGTTGCGAGAGGCTAAAAGAAGAACTCAAAAGGTACGGTATAAATGCGGAGGTAATCCGCATACCTTATCTCTACAAGAAGGATAGGGCAAAGACCAGCAAAATAATCCAAAGGATAATAGAGACGTACTGTGAGTAATGTTTATTTGACCTCCTGATTTAATCCCCTGGATTAACGTTAAGGTTTAAACTTTGAAAGGTACTCCCTTAGGAAGTCTGGATCTTCTCTCTTGACGGCCTCCATCAATTCACGGAGCTTTTTTTCACCTATGGCCAATCGGAGATAGTAATAGAGATTGACGGCGTCTTCTACAATTATGCTCTGTCTTCGTCCCTCTTCTCCGTAGAGTTCTATGAGTTTCCTGTTCATATCCCTGCTTATATACAGCGTCTTCTGCATTTTTTCTTTTTTGGCAACTTTTTCCTCCTTTTTCTTTGAGGGCTTTGTGAGGTCATTAACGGAACCGTCAAAGAGCTTGGGGAGCTTACCCCTCGACAATCTCAATCACCTCTCTCGTCAGTTTTGAAAAAGCCTTTGAGGCCCGACTCTTTCCGTCGAATTCGAATATGCTTATGCCCTGACTCTGGGCCTTTTCGAGTGCTATTGCCCGGGGTATCGTGGTTAGTATTGGGGCATCCGGGTAGGCCTCTTTTAGCTCCTTTAGGCGCATCTTTGGGACTTTGGTCTGGCGAGTAAATTTGTTGGGTACGAGGCCAAGGAGCTTTAAGTTCTCGTTGGTCTCCTCCCGGATCATACGCATCAGGTTGAACATCAGTTGCATCCCTATTACTCCAAAGTAACTGAGTTCCAGTGGAATTATTACGTAGTCCGATGCCGTCATGGAGTTGACGAGGAAAATGCCCATACTCGGTGGATTGTCTATTAGCACGTAATCGTAATCCGGTAGAATCGGCAGAAGCGCTTTTTCAAGACGCCTCTCGCGGTTGTATGCGTTTATTATTTCGATTTCCCTCGCAGATAGGTTTAAATGGCTCGGGATCAGGTGAAGGTTTTCTCTAACCGGGATTATGGAATCCTCCACTTCGCTCTCACGCGTCATTACGGTCCCCACGTTCTTATCGGCGTATTTGAGAACGTCCATCCCAATTAGGGCGAAAGTAAGGTTGAACTGCGGATCTATGTCAACGAGCAGGACTCTCTTTCCAGCCTCTGCCAGACCATAACCCAGGTTTAAAGTGAGGGTTGTTTTTCCTACTCCCCCTTTCTGGTTGGCTATACTGATGACCACTGCCATAAGAATCCACCCAATATGTTAAAGAGAAAAATTAGCTCATGTCCACGAAGTCGTCGAATATCCTGAGGGCCCGTGGGGACGGCCCTCTTCGTTCCTGTCTTGCGATTGTGTTGTAAATCTTGTCATCGGAGTGTCTTGAAGCAAAACTTCTTGAGGGCTCTATTATGTTGCTCTTGAAGTTTTCGCCAACCTGAAGTGCCTCAGCGCCCCCGAGGATGTTGGGGCTCTTAACGCCGGTCATTATGACCATAGCCCTGACGACCTTTCCCATGTCTTCGTCTATCCTTGCCCCCCACTTGATTTCACTCTTTTCCCCGAGTCTCTCGTAAACGATGTCCATGGCGTTGCTTATCTCCCCGAGGCTGACGTCAGGCCCAACGGTGAAATGCACCAGGGCCTTTTCTCCGCTGGCGTACTCCACGTCGAGCATCTTGTTTTCGAGGGCGTTCTTTATCGCGTCAGAGGCCCTGTTGCTTGAGTCGCTTTCCCCAATACCTATAAGGGCCGCACCGCCGTTGTGCATAACGCTGTAAACATCCGCAAAATCTATGTTCACCATGGAGGGAAGTTTTATCGTTTCAGTGAGTCCCTTTACCATTCTTGCTATTATCTCATCGGCGAAACGGAAAGCGGCGTTTATCGGAAGCTTTGGCACGAGTTTAAGGAGCTTGTCGTTTTCGATTATGATAACGGTGTCCGAGTAGTACATGAGTGCCTTTATTCCTGCTTTGGCCTTTTCTATCCGTACCTTCCCTTCGTTCCGAAACGGAAAAGTGACGACACTTACAACGAGGGGTTCTCTAAAGCGTCCGTTGTGTCTGGCGCGCTCTTTGACTACCTTGGCAACTACCGGCGCGGCTCCAGTACCGGTGCCGTTGCCCATGCCGGCCGTTATGAAGACGAGATCTGCATCGCCGATGGTCTCGGCTATCTCATGGGCACTTGCCTCGGCCGCGCGGTAACCTATCTCCGGATCTCCGCCGGAGCCCTTTCCCTGGGTTATCTCCTTACCTAAGAGAAGTTTTCTATGGGCTTTGGTCCGGGAGAGATGCTGGGCATCTGTGTTCATTGCGATGAGCTCGGCCCCCTGAACTCCGAGTTCGTAAAGTCTTGTTATGGTGTTGTTACCAGAACCACCAACTCCGACGATCACGATTTTTATCAGGTCTTCAAGATCTTCTCCATCAAAACCAACGAAGGAGTCTTTCTTTGGCTTTTCATCGTCGAGATCAATGTTTATTCCCGCCTGTTCGAGTAACTTAAACACCATGGCCCCAACCCCCTAATACCACACGGGCTTATTATGAGCTTTTGATTTTAGGGCTTATTTTACCCGTCTTATTTCATCACGTATTCTGGAGTCGAGCGTTCATTGCTTTCGAGCTGGTATAACTCCCTTTTGAGAAGCTCCCTTATAGCTGTCCTGATGATTTCGCTCCTGTTGGGATAAATCCCCTGTTTAACCAGCTGATCCATGGCCTTTATAAGTCCCTGGGGGAGCTGTACACTGATAATTTTCATCTTGGTCATTGATGTACCACCCGTGGGAGCAAGCCGCTGAAGTAGTGATTAATTTAATTAGTTAAATACTTTGCGGGTCAAGATTAATATTAGCATATTATTTTTTCCAAAAATTTTTTAAGATTTCTTGGTTGTAGGACATTTTTTTAACAATGCTCCCAACCATGCATTGGGATGCTTTAAGGTTTTTAAATGTTCGAGCTCTGGCTCTCATTGGGGTGCCGTTGCCTTGGTGGTTGTGAAGAGAGTTATGGTTCACGCTCCAGGGGATCTCATTCCTCATCTGGGAGAAAAGTTTCAGCTTGTTTCAGCGGACTGCATTGAAGAGGTCCTCTTCGCCTCGTTATTGAGTTTGAGGTCATTTGAGAGGGGGACTAACAGGGCAAAAACACTCGGGGGAGAGTTGCTTCTCAGGCTCGCTGGAACACATCAGATTTCAGAGGCCATTCGACTTCGTGGGGTTAAAGTCGGTCCCCACTATCTCGTTGTTTTTGGGGGTGAGGAGGAGGCCAGGACCTTCATAGAACGGTTCGGGTTGGAGGAGCTGCCTCCCGAGCACTGCGAAGGAAAAATCCTCAAACCCCTCATGGAGAAAGCTGCTCTCGTTGAGACCATCTAACCATAGGTTCGGGATATCTTTATAAAAGACCCTCCCTCAACATTGAGCCGTCAGGGTGATGCTCATGAGATACAGGAAAAGGAAATATTTCCTCGCAGGAAGGATAAACCTCATCCAGCGTTCCAAGATAAGGGAGCTGTTTGAGAAGGCCTCCAAGATGGAGGATGTGATATCTCTTGGAATAGGGGAGCCTGATTTTGATACTCCCGAGGTTGTTAAAGAAGCGGCAAAACGAGCCCTTGATGAGGGCTACACTCACTACACCCCCAATGCGGGTATTCCCGAGTTCAGAGAGGCTATAGCAGAGTATTACCGTGATTTTTATCGGATCAACGTGGATCCGTCAAACATAATAGTTACCGCGGGTGCCTACGAGGCCACCTATCTCGCGTTTCAATCCCTGTTAGAAGGGGGGGACGACGTCATAATCCCCGACCCCGCTTTTGTTTGTTATGTGGAGGACGCTAAGATTGCAGAGGCGGGTATCCTAAGGATACCCCTTAGGGCTGAAAACAAGTTCAGATTGGATCCGGATGAGCTCGTGGAAATGATCACTAAAAGGACAAGGATGCTCGTTATGAACTATCCAAACAATCCCACGGGAGCGGTTCTTGATAAGAAAACTGCGAGGGCCATAGGTGAGATAGCCGAGGACTACAATTTGTACATCCTCAGCGATGAGCCTTACGAACACTTTCTCTACGAGGGAGCAAGGCATTACCCCATGATAAAATACGCCCCAGACAACACGATACTCGCCAACAGCTTTTCGAAGAGTTTTGCCATGACTGGGTGGAGGTTGGGGTTCACCATAGCCCCTGAGCAGGTTATAAGGGACATGATAAAACTCCACGCCTACGTTATTGGGAACGTTACTTCTTTTGTCCAGATTGCAGGCATAACTGCCCTTAGAGACAAGAGGAGCTGGCAGGCCCTCGAAAGGATGAGGAGAACGTACGATGAAAGGAGAAAGCTCGTGATGAAGTATCTCTCCAAAATGCCTCATGTGGAGCCATTTAGGCCAAAGGGGGCCTTCTACATTTGGGTAAAGATCGACCCTGAGCTTGACATGACGAGCGAGGATTTTGCCGGCTGGTTACTCGAAAACGCGGGGGTAGTTGTTATCCCGGGAACCGCCTTCGGCAAACAGGGTGAGGGCTGGATCAGAATAAGCTATGCCACCAAAAAGGAGCAGCTTGTGGAAGCGATGGAAAGGATGCACTCTGCACTTTCAAGGCTATAAGGTGATACCATGGAAGGAATGCTTGCGGTGTTCTTTGCGGTCTTCATAGCCGAGCTTGGGGACAAGACCCAACTCACGACTATGGCTTTTGCATCTAAGTACGGTTGGCTTAAAGCCTTCTCCGGAGCCATAATTGCTCTTGCCGTAGTTAACTTGCTCGGAGCCGTTATAGGTGATAAACTCGGTGATCTTTTGCCCGCGGATGTTGTTCACAAGTTTGCGGGTCTTCTCTTCATTGTTTTTGGCATTCTAATGATGTCTGGAAAACTCTAAAGGGGTGGTTGTCATGGACAGGAAGTGGCTTACTGTACTGTTGAACACACTTGTCGTTGCCTCTGGCTTTGGCACGATGCACATGCTTGAGAAGTTCAAGGATGCAGTGCTGGTTCACTACGGAATATCGGTGGGGGCCATGGGATATCAGCAGACGGCTTTTGTGGTTGGTCTGTTCGTGGCTTTCCTCTTGGGGGGCACGGGTCTTTTTAAGGGATCTTTTAAGCGCAGTGTGGCATTGATAATGAGTTTTGCCGCAATTCCTCAGTTCATAATTCCTTTCCTCGGAAACTGGTGGCTTGTCGTGCTCTTAAGATTCTTCCAGGGTTTTATAGTGGCGTTGATAGCCGTTTTCAGTAATCAGGTAGGGAGGTTATTCCTTGCGGAAAGGCCCTTTGCAAAGGGGGTTATCCTCTCGGGGATCTTCTGGGGTGGTATGTACGGAATCCTGCTCGCCAGATGGTCCTCCGGCACTTATTCTGGGTGGAAATCCGTGGAAATGGCATTTCTAATTTCTGCCGTGGTGATGTATGCCGTTCTTGCTCTCTGGTGGTTTTTTGTTGAAGACTTTGAGATCCCCAGACAAGGAAGGAGTGGGGGTAGTATTAACGTCTGGAAGCTTCCTTTCACGTGGGTCTTTGGCTTCACGTTCTTCCCCGCCCTTTGGATAATATTTACGCTGGGCTCATTCACTCTCCACAACGTTAGGTTCTCCCAGGAGCAGGTCGCAAACCTCGTCATGGCACTGGAGATTTCCATGGGCCTATGGTCAATACTAATGGGCTACACGGGGTACAGGCTCTCCCTTAGGAACACAACGAGCAGGGGCCTGTTCAGGGCAATAGTTAACGTCATGACTTTTTCCTATGTTATTACATTCCTCGGCATCTTTGTGGTCTGGAAGGCGATATCGGCCAACGATTACACCTTGGCTCTGTTGGGCATAGCCATAACCGGGATAGTGCAGGGCACTGGGCCGGCTTTCTGGACAACTGCACCGGCGGCTTATCCGAAGGAGGTGTATCCTGAGGCAAGCTTTGCCCTTGGGCTGATATCCAACAGTGCAAACGCGGTTGCCCCTAACGTCATGTTCGTTCTTGTAAACGGGGTTGCCACTGGTATGGTGATATACCTTTTCATGGCTGTCATGGGGATACTCCTCTTGATAGCGTCGAGCAGAATGAAACTCCCCGTTGAGGTTCTCCCATGACTCTTCCTTTTTATTCGTGAATTCTTAAGGGAAGCCATTTTTAATAGGTTGCCCAAAAAACCTCCCCAACAGCCTTTGGGAAAGGATGGAGAAAAGAACGCCTCTCCTTAAAGAGCAAAAACCAGTCGTGCGTTGGTCAAGTGAGATTTGGGCGGGTTGAGGAGGAATTAAGACTTCAAAGCAGTTTTAACTTTGTGCTGGCGTCCATGGGGATTCTTTAGAGAATAAACCCTGAAAACTGCCCATTGAGGCATTTAAAGCCTGCTAAAAAAGGACATCTTGGAAACACGCCCATCTTCCCGCCAGCGTTGAGGCTTTTGGAAAAAGCTTCACCAAAGAAACTTTGCTGGGCAAAGTTTCTTATGGTGGGCCCGCGGGGATTCGAACCCCGGACCTCCACCTTGTAAGGGTGGCGTCATAACCGTCTAGACCACGGGCCCGCCCGGAATAAGAAAAGGGGGGCACGTTATAAATCTTACCCTCCCACTCCCCTGCGCACCTTAACCGCTAAACCGCTCTGAAAAAGTTTCAGCTCCTCGCCGTTGAGTAGTGTTTGACCCGTTGCCAGAAGCTCGTCCTTCTCATTTACCACTAAGACCTCGTCGTAGGGCCTGATTGAGGGGTCGGCATCGACTACGAACTTTGCGAAGACGTTCTTTCCGCGCTTCGCGAAGGGCTCGGCGTCGCTGTTAACCACAACGCGCATCCGCGGGAACGGGAGAACCTTATGGAGCCTCTTAGCCCCCTCGATGCCGAGGGTCAGGAGGCCGTCCTCAGCCCTGAAGGTCGCGAGGTGTTTGCCCTTCGCCTTTATCTGCCTTGGCATTCCGGTCTTTCTCGACAGCTCAACGAATGCATCCTTAAACGCCTCGCCGGCCCCTTCTCCGAACTGATACTCCGCTATGGCCATGATGTAGTCTCTGGCCTCACCCTTTCCTGGTCTCTCTATCGTGAAGTCCTCCTCGCCCTCGCTCTGGGCGAAGGGGTAGCTCAGCGAGAGGTACTTCGGAATCCTGCCGAATATCGGGTGTTCTATCGTCTCGGGGAACTTGCTCTTAACGCACTCCGCCCTCTCCTTAGCGCGCTGGGCGATCGGCCAGCGCAGTGCCTCTTCGCTCACCTCGAAGAAGGCACTCGCCTTAGTTACAGGCTCGTTCTTTTCGAGGTAGTCCCTGTACTCCAGCAGTCTCTTGTAGGCGGAATAAAGCTTCGGGTGTGAGCGAGCCCTCTCGTCCACGAGCTCCCAGAGTGTTCCCTCCTTTATCGCCTGCTTGACCCGGTTGAGCTCCTCGCGGATTACCCAGAGGTTGTGAATTGCCAAAAGCCTCGTCCTTTCTTCCTTCGGCATCTCGCGGAGCTCCTGAGGAGTGTAGCGGGAACAGACTGGGCAGGAGCAGGGGAAGTACTCCAGCTCTTCGAGCCTCTTAGTCCCTTCTGGAGTCAGGTAGCGGTCGTCCTTCGCGTAGAGGGCGTAGCTCGCGGAATCGAAGAGGTCTATCCCCATCGCGACAGCTAAAGCGAAAATCATCGGGTGTCCCGCGCCGAACAGATGAACCGGCCTGTCGGGCCTTAAACCGAGCTTTGAAGCGATAACGACATCAACAAGGTCTTTATATCTGTAGCTCTCCATGAGCGGGACGACTGCCCCAATTGGATGAATCTCAAAGTTCATTTTGCTTAGCTTCTTGGCTGCATATGTTCTGAGGTCCGGATAAGTCGAGCCTTGAACTGCCGCGTTCATCGCGATGTTCTTGAGCATTTCGGCCTCTTTTGCCCGTTCAAGGGTTATCTCTAAGTCCCGGGCGGCCCTTTCCCTTGGTGTGTCTGGTGGAGTCGGAATGTCAAGGAAAGTTCCGATATCAACGCCAATTTTTTCTTGAAATTCGATTATCTCCCTGTTTGTAACCTCCACATCTCCATATCGCATCAGCTGAAAGGAGCCCGAATCGACCTCGATGATACCGTCGTAATCGAGGAGCCCGTGAATTCCAAGCTCAAGGGCCTTCTCCCTGAGTTCAGGCGTCTTGTAGATGATGTAGGAGTTGGTGATTATCATTCCAAAGCCGATATCTTCCAGTTCCTTTGGCGTCACTATAAGTTGCTTTGGGTTTACGACCGGCATTATAGCCGGAGTCTCAATCGTTTTTCCGTTAACGCTCAGCTTTCCTATCCTTCCGGCGGCGTCTCTCGCCTTGACCTCAAACCTGAACTCGACCATCTCTCAACACCGCTGAGACCTTCGGCGGGGGGTTTAAAAGCCTAAGCTAAGAACGTGATGAGGAGGTAGGCTATGGTTCCCGCGAAAACCGGGGCTATTACCCAGCCCTTCACTATTCCGATGAGGAGTTTGATGTTCACATGCTCGCCTTTGTATAACCCCAGGCCGCCTATCGCTCCTACTATGGCCTGGCCCGAGCTTACGGGCAGGCCTATCAGGTTGGCCGCGCTCACTGCTAAAGATGCACCGAACTGGCTTGAAAAGGCCGACGTTGGCCCGAGGGGTGAGATGTCCCTCCCGACTGTCATCATCACCTCGTAGCTGAAGGTCAGCGCTCCCATGGTTAGGGTGAGCGCCAGGAAGAGCTTAAACGGTCCGTTCACTCCTAACCCTTCCATCAGTCCAGCGACGTTGGAGAGCTCGTTGGCACCGAGGTTGAAGGCTGAGAAAGCGGAAGCCGTGAAGACGAGCCACTTCTGGGTCAGTTCAAGGTTTCTTAGGCATTTTATCCTTCTCACTACGGGCTTGTAGAGGCGGTAGAGGGCCACCGCGAAGAGAGCGGCAACGATCGGTGAGAGAACCCACGCCGATGCTATCTCTCCAACGGTCCACCAGTCGATCGGCAGCCCAAGGGCAAGTGAGGCCCCAACGAGGCCGCCTATTATGGACTGGGTCGTTGAGATTGGCCTTCCCCAGAGGCTCGCGAGGGTTACAGCGGAGGCGGCGCTGAAGAGGACGAAACCGACCTCAACCGCGGACATTCCCTCGGCCAGTCCGCTGACCGTTCCAGAAACGCTGGAACCACCGATGATAACGCCGAGCGTTGTGAAGATACCTATGAGTAGCACGGCCCGTTTGAAGCCGATAATCCCTGAGCCAACGGCGGTTCCAACGGCCTTTGCACTGTCGTTAGCGCCTATCGCCCACGCCATGAAGAACGCCGCCGAGATTACTTCTATCATAGGCATCACTATAGTTCATGTGTTTCCCCATAGTCTATATAGTCTATGTGGCACATGGTTGTGCATCTTAAAAGCTTTTCCTCAAAGTCTGCCGGATAGCTTCATCCCGTAACCGTACAGGTGGAGAGAGAGGTAGAACGCGGCCAGAAACCACAGGATAACTGGGAAGAGAAGAGCGTTTCTGAGCTTTCCACCCTCCACAGCAGTTGGCACGAGCATAGTTAGGGCTTCAAAGCCCCACCAGAGGAGGAGGCCCCACCAAAGGCCGCTGAGGAGAAGGATTGGGGGGAGAAGAACGTCGATGGCAGCTATTATGTCTGAGAGGAGCATGAAGGCCCAGTCCTTTGTGAATCCCCCTCCCATCTTTTTCATGTCTCCAAAAACCCAGCGCTTTCGCTGTCTCCAGAGGCTGCCCATTGTGGTCGGCATCTCGGTCCAGACCCTCGCTTTTGGTGCGTAGACAACTTTCCCAAACTCCTTAACGGCCTTCGTCGTGGCGTAGTCCTCGACGATGTCCTCGATGAAGCCGCCGATCCTCTCAAGGGCCTCCCTGCGGAAGGCCGCTATCGGGCCGGGAGCGAGGCTCAAATCATCGAGCTCCTTCGCTCGCCTGAACATTGCTATTCTTAGGTGCTCTATGTCTTGTATGAGCTCCGGCAGGGTGTTCCCCATCACCCTTACCTGTCCGCCGACGCCGACAACTTCTTCGGAGTAGAAACGCCTCACGAGCTCCTTGAGGGCATCCCTCTCGAGGAAGCTATCGCCGTCCGTCATCGCTATTATCTCGCCATTCGCAAATTTCAGTCCGGCGTTCAGAGCACCCGCTTTCCCCCTGTGCGGTTCTCTCACTACTTTTAGCCTTGGGTCGCTCACGGAGCGCGCCGCATCGTAGGTGTTGTCCTCGCTCCCGTCGTCGACAACTATGACTTCGAAGTTCGGATAATCCTGCTCGAGGGCCGCTTTTATCGCCCTGATTATTCTCTTTCCCTCGTTGTAGGCCGGGATTATAAGGCTGACCCTTGGCTCCCACTCGCGCGTTGAGTAGGGTTTTCTAATGCTCAGGAGGTAGTTTAGGAAGAAGTAGCCGTCCCAGAGAACGACCGGGATGAGCAGGAGGAGCGGGTTCATGGGAATAGTTCGGGATATGGGATTTTTAATTGTGTCGATATCTAAGAACGCAGGATATGGCGCGTTGAACCCCAAAATCTACCAGCGGAGGATCTATTCACGCACTACGGTGACGTCCAGCTTTTCGAAATCTCGATCAAAGGTGTAAATCTCCTCTATTCCAAGCTCCCTCATCTTAACGTAGGCTAAGGCATCGTTCACCCCAAGGTTTCTCTCTTCGGCTATAAGCGAGGCCTTGAGGCAGTCTCCCGCGGAAACCGGCAGAACCTCGATGTTCTCGCTTGTCAGAATCGCCAAAAGTACTTCAGCGGCTTTTCTCTTTCCACCCCTGCTTTCAATGACGTTGGCAACTTCGCTCAGGTGGACAACTGTGGTAACCACTCTCTCACCTTTGCTGATCCTTTCGATTATGCCCTGTGCTTTCTCCTTGATAAGTTTAATATTCTCTGGAGGCTCCTTTCTTGGCTTCAAAAACGCGTAGATGAAGACGTTGGCATCGGCGAACCTCATTCCGCCCACAGCTCCTTTTTAAGCTCTTCCCACTCCTTCAGCTCCTCCACCTCGATGCTGTCAAAGAACTTTTTTAGGTCAGCCCTCCTCCTTGGCAATAACTCCACCCTGTCGCCGAGGTCAACTATCATCACTTCCTCCCCAAGCTTCTCCCTCAGCTCCTTCGGCAGGAGAAGTCGCCCCTGGGGGTCGAACCTTTTCACCAGAATTTCCATGCAATCACCATTTTTTAGTTAATCCACCATGCATAAATAGTTTTTGGTAAAGGGGGGGCTTTCAACCTTTATCCGGGAGTTCCAAGGAGGGAGATCTTCCAACCCTGTACTTCACCACATAGCGACCGTGCTCGAACTCATCTTCCTCGGCCTCCAAAACCTCCACCGGCTCGATTTCCAGGCCGAAGTCCATTGCCTCCCACTTGATATCATCGAAGTAGTCGTATAAACCGCAGGTGGCGCAGAAGGAGCCTTCAAATTCCATAATGACCTCGTCACCCTCAACTCGAAGTATCCTTGCTTGAGCCTCGCTTCCGTGAAGCCTGTTGAACTCCTCAAGGATCCTGCCCAGCTGTCCAATCTTCCCTTCCATTCTCTCACCGATTTCAGTTCTTAATCGGTACTTAAAAAGTTTGTTAGGTTAACCGAATAGTTTAAAAATCCAAAGCCCAACCATCCCCCGATGAGCGGGGAAAGGATAAGACACGCCGAGAGAGAATACACTGACGAGGAGATATTTGAGATACTCAGCGAGCCGGTTAGGGAGTGGTTTAGGCGGAAGTTTGGGACATTTACGCCACCACAGCGCTACGCCGTCCTTGAGATTCACAAAGGCGAGAACGTGCTCATCTCATCGCCAACCGGTTCTGGAAAGACGCTCTCAGCTTTCCTCGCGGCGATAAATGAGCTGATACTCTTGGCTAAGGAGGGAAAACTTGAGGACAAAATCTATGTGCTCTACGTCTCCCCGCTGAGGGCGCTCAACAACGACATCAAGAGGAACCTTGAGGGGCCTTTGGCGGAGATAAAGGAAGTTGCCAGAGAACTCGGCTACGAACTTCCAGAAATCCGCGTCGGAATAAGGACGAGCGATACTTCAAGCTACGAGAAGAGCAAGATGGTCAAGAGGCCGCCGCATATTCTGATAACAACCCCTGAGAGCCTTGCAATAGCCCTGAACGCCCCCAAGTTCCGCGAGAGGCTTAAGACGGTCAAATACCTCATCATAGACGAGGTTCACGCCTTAGCCGAGAACAAGAGGGGAAGTCACCTCACCCTGAGCGTCGAGAGGCTCGCCCACTGGTCGGAGAACGGGTTCGTGAGGATAGGACTGAGCGCAACGATTCATCCGCTTGAGGAGGTCGCCAAGTTCGTCTTCGGCTTTGAAAACGGAAAGCCGAGACCAGGACTAATAGTTGACGTCAGCTTCGCCAAGGAGACTAAGATATGGGTCGAGAGCGTGGTTGACGACCTTGTCTATACCGACGCCGGGACGCTCAGCAATGCCCTGTACCGCCGCTTAGCGGAGCTCATCAGGGAGCACAGGACAACGCTAATCTTCACAAACACGAGGAGTGGTGCTGAGAGGGTCGCATACAATCTAAAAAAGCGCTTTCCGGAGTTTGAGGGCCTGATAGAGGCACACCACTCAAGCCTTTCGAGAGAGGTTCGCCTTGATGTAGAGGAGAGGCTCAAGAGGGGTGAGCTTAGGGCGGTTGTAACCAGTACATCTCTTGAGCTTGGGATTGACATAGGCACAATAGATTTGGTTGTCCTTATCGGTTCGCCGAAGAGCGTTAATAGGGCCCTACAGAGGATTGGAAGGGCCGGCCACAGGCTCCACGACGTTAGTAAAGGAGTAATCCTCGCCCTCGACAGGGATGATTTAGTCGAGGTTACCGTTTTGGCTCACAACGCCCGCAACAGAAGGCTCGACCGGATAAGGATTCCCAAGAACCCCCTCGATGTCCTCGTCCAGCATCTCTTGGGCATGGCCCTCAACCAGGTGTGGGAAGTTGAAGAAGCCTACAACCTCGTGAGGCGCGCTTATCCCTTCAGGAACCTGCCTTTTGAGGACTTCATGAGCGTTCTCCGCTATCTTGCCGGGGAATACGCTGGCCTGGAGGAGAGGAAGGTCTACGCGAAGATATGGCTTGAGGACGGGAAATTTGGAAAGCGCGGTAAGATGACGAGGGCGATATACTACATGAACACTGGCACGATACCGGACGAGGCAAAGATTAGGGTCTACACCATGGACAAGGTGCTAATTGGCACGGTGGAGGAAGAGTTTGCAGAGCGCTTAATGCCCGGTGACATCTTCGTTCTGGCTGGGAGGACCTACGAGTTCGTTAAGAGCAGGGGCAACAAGATTTACGTGATTCCCCGTGAGGGTGCTAAGCCCACCATCCCGGCATGGTTCTCGGAGATGCTTCCGCTCAGCTTTGACTTGGCCTTAGATGTCCAGCGCTTCAGGAGAGAGGTTGCCAGCTTAGTGGGCAACCGCCGCGCCAAGGGCCTGCTCATGAGAAAGTACGGCATAGATGAGAGGGCAGCCAAGGCGATTTTAGCTTATTTCCGCGAGCAGGTGAAGTACTCAACGGTTCCGGACGATGAGACGGTTCTCGTTGAAGAGGTCCTCGGGGAGAAGCGCAACCGCTACTTTTTCCACACGCTCATTGGGAGGCGTGCCAACGATGCCCTGAGCAGGGCCTTTGCATATCTCGTGAGCAAGAAAAAGAAGACCAACGTCGGCGTTGCCATAAACGACAACGGCTTCGCCCTGCTCCTACCTCCAGAGAAAAGACTGAGTGAGGAGGAAATAATGGAGCTTTTCCAGATTGAGGATCTCAGAGAGGTTCTTAAGAGGGCCCTCGACAACACCGAGCTCCTCAAGAGGCGCTTCAGGCACGTCGCCAACCGTGGGCTTTTAATACTTAGGAGGTACGTTGGAAGGAGCAAGCGTCTCGGAAGGCAACAGGTCATGGCAGTGGCACTGCTGAAGGTTCTCAAGGAAAACTATCCGGACTTTCCGCTCCTCAAGGAAGTCTACCGCGAGATAATGGAGGACAAGATGGACGTTGAGGCCGCTGAGCTCTTCCTGGGCTGGATTAAAGAGGGTAGGATGAGGGTGGTGGTAGAGCACAACGAACTCCCGAGTCCGTTCGCCTTCAACCTTGAGGCCATAGGCTCAAGCGACGTGGTTCTCATGGAGGACAGAAGGGAACTTATCAAGCAGCTCCACAGAAAAATAATGGCGATGATAGAGGCTAAAACACCCTGAGTATCTCGTCCGTGTTGACGGTGAGGCCTCTCTCCGTAATCGCGTATGGCCGTAGGGCATCGTCGAAGTCGCTGCCCCGGAATTTTGTTATCCTTATTCCCCTCGCGACTCGTCCGTCCATCTCGAAGCGTCTCAGCTCTATAACCCCGTGCACAAGGTATTCCTCAACATCACACTTCTCCATCTCCGATGTCAGCAGGGTCGTGACCCTGAGCCTGTGCATCGTCTTTACAAACTCGAGGAAGAGCCGTCTGTACTCTATCTCTTCCTTCGTTGTCAGTTTTACCATTGTGAGGGGGTCTATGATGAGTCTATGGAAGTGAAGGCTCAGGTACTGGTTTTTGACTGTTTCCAGCATCTTGTTGAACCCTTTGGCAAAGGACTCAAACATGGAATCCATGAGCACGTAGGTGTCCGTTGAGGGTGTTGCGTCAATGAGGATGAAGTTTGGGTCGTCAAGGTTGAATCCAAGCTTTGGCATGTCCTGTCGGAGGTTCTCAACGGGTTCCTCGAGAGTTACGTAGAGGACTTTCTCCCCCCGTGCAAGGCCTGCCATTGCAAAATGCATGGCTAAGGTTGTTTTCCCTGTTCCCGGTGCCCCTTTTACAAGGTACACTCTCCCTGGAATAAGCCCCCCGTGGAGCATTTCATCGAGCCCTGGAACTCCAGTGGAGATTCTTACCTCGCTCATTTCGCACCCCATAACCCTATTGCGGTCGGGGGTTAATAAACTTTCGAAACCTGTCGAACCAACTCGTTTGGAGCCCTCCCCCCGAGCCGATTGGGGGCATAAAAAGTTGGAAGACTTAACCAAGTGCTTTAATAATGAACGCGAGCAAGTCAGTCAATTCCTTCGCCCTCGTTTCCGGCGAGGCACCCATGTGGCCGCTCTTCGTCTCAACGCGGAGGTAAACGGGGGCACCTATATCCTTCAGCCTCATGAAGAACTTGAGTGCATGTGCCGGATGCACACGGTCGTCATGTAAACCCGTGTAGATGAGCGTCGGCGGATACTTCTGCTTTTTCACGTTGTGGTAGGGGCTGTATCTCAGCAGAAACTCCCTGTCCTTTGGGTCGTCGGGGTTTCCGTATTCGGGAATCCAGACGCTCCCGATGTATAGTCTGTGGAAGCGCATCATATCTATGACGGGGTAGCCTATCAGCGCCGCATCCATTACATCCGGCCTCTGGGTTAGTGTCGCCGAGACGAGCAACCCACCGTTGCTCCTGCCCCAGGCGGCAACCTTGTAGCCCTCGGCCTTGAGCTTGCCGAGAACCGCTATGAAATCGTCGAAGACATTCCCTTTGTTCTCCCTCATTCCGGCGCGGTGCCACTCCTCGCCGTACTCGGAACCGCCACGGAGGTTGGCCATGGCAAAGGTTCCGCCGCGCTTTATGAACGGGATTACCTGCGGGAAGAACCTCGGCGTTAGCGAGATGTTGAAGCCGCCGTAGCCGAAGACCCACGCCTTCTTCTCATCTCTGGTTCCCTTAACGAGGAAGTAGTGAACCCTCGTCCCGTCTTTGGAGACGGCAAAGTCCTCCTCGACCCTGAAGTCCCCTTCAACTTCTTGCCCCTCTATGAGGTTGAGCTTCCCGTCAAACCCATAGAGCCTGTACGGGACGGTAAAGCTCTCGTAACGGAGTAAAGCTCTCTTCCCATCGGCATCGAGCGGGTAGACACTCCCCGGAAGGTCAAAAGTTACTTCGTCAAGCTTTTCTCCATCGAGCGAGTAAACCTCAAGCCGGTGGCTCGCGTGGACGAGCCTGCCGGCGAGGATTTTGTTAGCCACTATAACCGCCCACTCCAGAGGAAATTCCCTTTCAGGGATGATCTCGGTAACTTCGCCGTCTTCTACCGTTATAACCTTTCCGAGGCCCTTTCCTTCCTTCGTGAGGACGTAGAGCTTTCCGTCGACCACGTCAATCGGCTCCGCCGGAACCTCCGCCGAATAGGCCTTCTTCCACATTTCCGGCTCCTCAATCGGCCCGACGTATATCTCCGCCCTGTTCCAGCCGAAGGTCACGGTTACCATCGCCATCTTTCCGTCGGTGCTCTTCCCCAGCGAGATGAAGTAGCCGGAGCCGAGGCCTTCGCCGAAGACCATCCTTTCCTCGCCGTCCTTCCAGAAGAGCCTCATCGCTGGAGCCTTAACGCCATCGGGCGTTTCACCGTGCCGGTAGAAGCGGGAGAAATAGTATCCATCCTTGAGGAATGTCACGTTCCAGACCGAGGGCTTGAACTCATCGATTAACTCCCCGGTTTTGAGGTCTACGATTCTCGTTATCCCCTCGTCGGCGCCGCCTATTGAAAAACTGTAAGCCAGGAACCTTCCCTTTTCATCGGCTGTGAAGCCCTGAATCAGAACCTCGTCGCTGAGCTCCTCCTCAAGGGCCGTGGAGTCGACTATAACCTCTCCACCGAGCCACCTGATGAGCTGTCTATCCCTCTCCTTGTACATTGCTATGGTGCCCTTCTCGGTGAGCTTTGCGCCGTAGAGGGCCGGCATCGAATAGTACTCCCATACCTCGGGGAACAGTTCGTCGCTGAGGCTTCCTACGAACTCCCTGAAGCGAGCATTCTCCTCCTCGACGAGCTTAAGAACGCGTTCATCTTCGAGGTTCTCCATCCATGCGTATGGATCCTCCATAAAACCACCGTCTTAACGTTGAAGCTGAGGGTAAAAAGAATTTGTTCCAGAAATGGATGATAATGCTCTTATTTACAAACTTTTGGGATGGGGGTCAAAGCTCCCAGAGGGTTACGGAAATCCTCTTCCCGACCTCAATCTCAGCGTAATACCCCCTGAAGAGCGGACCCGGGTTCACCACTGTTGTGCGGCCGATTCTCTCAATGCATCTCGCTTCATGGATGTGACCGACGACAACGAGGGACGGTGCCCTTTTCATAATGAACTCCTTTAACGCTCTGCTTCCAACGTGAAGGCCAGAATGGGTGAGGTCCGCACACGTGTGGTGGGGCGGAACGTGAGAGAGGATGACATCCCCCTCTTGGTAGTTTCTCTCAAGGACCCGTGCTATCTCATCCTCCTCAAGCTCCCAAATCGTGTGGAATGGGGTTATGTTGGAACCCCCAATTCCCACCACGCCCATACCGTTGATCTGCACTCTCCTGTTGTGGGCTGAGATTCCAAGGCGTTCGAGGAGCTCTGGAACGTCCTTTCCATCGCAGTTGCCGTGGACTGCCACGATCCTAATCCCGGTGTCGAGAAGGGGCGCCAGAACGTTTTCTGCACTCTTGCTATCTGAGAAGTGGGTAATGTCCCCTGCAATGAGAATAGCATCTGGGGTCTCCTTTATACCCTCTACAAGGCGCTTTACGGCTTTCTTATTGCCGTGAATATCGGTAACGGCCACTATTCTCATCAATCTCAGCCCCCTTCGTTCTGGCCATGACGTCCTATGTGGAGATATTCAACGATCTCGTCGTAGTGCTCGGTCCAGTCGACAACGCCGACTCTTTTGGTGACTCCCTCCCTCAGCAGGCGGGTTATCTCTTCGACTACTTTCTCCGGGTTTTTACCGGTTGTGTCCACTTCAAGCACGCGCTCGTTCCTTTCAATGGCTTCAACGAGAATGAGGTCAATTAACTCCGCCTCAACGTTGTCCGCCACTTTGGATGGGCTGTACCCCCTGTTCCTCAGTCTCTCACCGAGGATTCTTGGGTCCGCCCTGAGAACTATAACGATATCCGCGGGGATTAGGTGGCTCAGATGGCCATCAACGATCACTCTCTTCTTTCTCAGCATCGATTCGGCCACTTCGGGCAGTCTCTCAACGTCGATTTCGAGCTCCTCTCCAATGGGTTCTGCAATGCCGGCGGAGATGGCAAGTTCCTTTAAGTCCACGTACTCGTAGCCGAGTCTTTCCGCCAAAAGCTTTGAGACCGTGGTTTTCCCGACCCCGGGTGTTCCACTGACGGCTATTATCATGGTGTTCCCTTTAGACCCACTGCTTTCGGAGTTTATTATCCTTTTTCATCGGCTATTGACGAATGTACATGTAGCATTCATCGAAAAGCTTTTAAAGAGGGAATGCGTTACAGTCTCAGGTGACACGAAATGGAGAGGTTGAAATCCACGCTTCTTCAGAAGCGCCTCCAGGTGGTCAAGAAGAGGAAGGAAGTACTTGCCCTTGAGGAGGCCAAGCTCGTTAGACTTGCCAGGCAGAAGAAAGAGAGTGCAGTCAAACTCGCGAAGGTCAAGAAGGAGAGGTTCGCGGTCATGGCTGAAGAGGCCAAGCTCCTGAGGATTCTCAAGCAGCGGGGTTATTCGGTGGTTTGAGAAAAAGAGGAAAACTCAAAAGACGTTGAGCTTGTCTTCAAGTATCATCTTCTGTATTTTCGTTATGTTTTCGAGCCAACTGTCGGCTATCTCGTAGGCCGGTTTCTGGAGCATGTCGAGGCTGTAGCCTTTCTTCGGGATTACCTGAACGCTTGCAACGAGGGGCTCATCTATTGGCTTTCCAATCTGGCTGAGTATCCTCACGTAGACCTCTTCCACCCCTTCAACCTGTTCTGCTATATCGTTGGCGATGAGCATCGAGAGAAGGTTGTATATCTTTCCAACGTGGCTGACCGGATTTTTGCCGGCGGCGGCTTCCATGCTCATGTGTCTGTTTGGCGTTATCAGACCGTTAACGCGGTTACCCCTTCCGACTGAACCGTCATCACCCGCCTCGGCACTCGTTCCGGTGACGGTTATGTAGTATATGCCCTTATTCGGGTCGTCGGCTGTGTTGACGTAAACCTTTACCTCCCTGTTGCTGTGTTCCTCAGCGACCCCTTTAGCGGCCTCGTATATAGCCTCTTTCACGGCCATGTAGTCGTCGGGAGTCTGAACCTCGCTGTCAACTATGGCGGCCGCTATGGTGATGTCTATCTCCTCACCCTTCCTAAGGCCCATAACCTTGATGTCCTCTCCAACCGCCGGCCACTTTTTCTTGAATTCTTCACCGTTTAGGAGCTTCTCCGTTTCGAGGACGATTTTTTCCGTCTCGCTGAGGGGAGCGTAGCCAACTCCAAACGAAGTGTCGTTGGCGAGGGGAATTGGGTTCTCTTTGGCCTTGTTAAAAACCCCGACGAGGTCAACGCTGCCCTGCCCTATGCGGGAGTCGATAACAACATCGTTTTCAAGGTCGAGGTGTCTGACGGCTTTTTTCAGATAATCCCGGGCCGCCTTTATCGCCACTTCGTGAACTGGGAAAAACTCCCTGTCCACCATTTCAACTGCCCTACCAGAAAGGAGGATGTATATCGGCTTGATGACCTCTCCACCACCGAACTGTGGGTAGGCCCTGCCCCCAACGACCTCCACCTGGTCGGTGTTGTGGTGAAGGATTATTCCGTACCTCTTCAGGTACTCTCTGCTGAGGGCCCTGCTGACGGCTTCGGCTATGCCATCCGCAATGCTGTCGGGATGACCTATTCCCTTTCTTTCAACGAGTTCTATCTGTTGCATCTCCACTGGAGTTCTTACGAGCTCTTCCACCACTATATTCCTGACCTTTTCGACCATGATCATCACCTCCGGGAAAACTGGGTTGGGTACGCTCCAGGTCTTATATACCTTTCGGGCATGAAAACGAACTTTTCATATTCCTCTCAGGAATAAATTCCAGAACCCTTATATTCTGTCCTGAAAAAATTTCAGAAGAGTGCCCGGTTTCCCAAACTCTGGAGCGGGCTCTCTACCATCGATGAAGATTTTGATGATCCCAGAAGTCCAGAGTCGCCTTATTCGAACCGCCGAAGCGGGCTGATGGCCTGCGGTGAGAGATGAGTTGAGCCCACATTTTTAAGCTTTACCTGCATTCTTTCAAAGGGTGAGCCCATGGAAATTGGAGCAATAATCGAGGAAATAAAGGGAGTTCTCGATGAGAAGGACGCACTTAGAGAGGAGGCCCTCAAGCTCACGAGGGAGATAATCCGCCTTAGCGGGGACACCGTTAAGGCCGTTCACAGGGGTGACTTTGAACACGCCCAGAAACGACTTGATGACACTGGAAAAATGGTTAGAGAGCTGAGAGAAAAGCTCGCCTCTCATCCCGACCTTTACTACACCGGCTACGTCCAGAGCGCTCATCAGGAGTACGTGGAGGCGACACTTCTCCTCCACTACGTTTTGGGAGAGTCATTCCCGAGGCCGGAGGAGCTTGGAGTCCCAGCGGCCGACTACGCCATGGGAATTGGCGACTTCTTGGGGGAGCTGAGGAGGTACTTTCTGAGGTTGCTGATAGCGGGGAAGATTAAGGCCGCTGAGAATGTTTACAGGGACATGGAAGAAATCTACAGCGCCCTGATGGAACTCGAATATCCCAAAGGGCTCCTAAACATCAGGGTAAAGCAGGATCAGGCGAGACATGCGGTGGAGAGAACCCTTGAGGATCTTACAAGGGCAAAGCTTAATAGTGAGCTTTCGGAAAGGCTTGAGACCACGCTTGAAACACTGAAAGCACTGAAGGGAGATTAGATGTTCCAGGAGGATGAGCTTGAAGTCAAACTCAAACGCATATCGGAACTTCAGGTCCGTCTTTCATATCTAATCAAGGAGGTCCCCTTGCGGGTTGAAGACGTCGATCTCGTGGCGGGGGTAGATGTTTCTTACAAAAATGGAACGGCTTTTGCAGTTGCCGTCCTCTGCAGGTTCCCTGGATGTGAGGTGGAGGTGGAGAGGCGAATTTCAGTTGAAACACCCTTTCCATACGTTCCCACTTTCTTCTTTCTCAGGGAGACACGTCCTATTCTGCTGGCACTCAGGGGAGTGGACTTCGACGTTCTTTTCGTTGAGGGTCATGGGAAGGCTCATCCGAGGGGATACGGGCTTGCATCTCACGTGGGGCTTCTCCTGAATAAGCCGACTGTGGGCATCGCCAAGGCACTCCTGAAGGGGACTCCGCCGGACACCTACAGGAAGGTGGGAAAAGCTTATGTAAGCGTTGGGCATCTCATAGACTTAGACTCGGCGGTCGAGTTAACGTCCCTGACACTTGAAAACGGCTATCCTATACCTCTGAGACTCGCGGATAAGCTTTCAAAGGAGGAATGGACTTGAAGAAGATTATGTTACTTACTCTCCTTGCCAAAAGGAGGGCGGGAGCGGAGAAAGTTAGGGTAACGATGAGGGGACTCGCAGAGGAACTTGGAACGTCTCCCCAGTCAGTTTTGAGGCTCCTTGATGAGCTTGAAGGGGAGGGGTTGATAAAGAAGGAGATCGTCGGGAGGAAAACCTGGGTGGCCCTGAGTGAAGACGGGCTGAGGTTCCTTGAGGGTCTCTGCGACTCCATATCCGAGGCGATATACAACGGCCTTATCCTTGGAGAAGTTGTTTCCGGCATCGGTGAAGGCGCCTACTACGTCAGGCAGTACGCTCCTCTAATCAGGGAGTACCTCGGGTTTGACCCCTACCCCGGAACCCTCAACCTAAAAGTGCTGTTTCCGAAGGTTGTTTTTGATGCACTCTGCGGCGTGCGCCCCGTGATCCTTCCGGGTTTCGTCAAGGAGGGAAGGACCTTTGGGGACGTGAGGGCTTACCGGGTTATCATAGGTGGGGTGGAGGGGGCCATAGTGGTGCCCTCAAGAACTATTCATCCACCCAAAATAGCCGAGATAGTGGCTCCGGTAAATCTGCGGGAAAAGCTCGGTTTAAGGGACGGTTCAAGGGTCAGGGTGAGGGTTGTGAAATGAGGGGGCTGAACGATGCCCTCTTGATGTCGGGGGTTGGCTCTTTCGTGGGTTTTCTCGTTGCTGTTCTCCTCTACGAGCCATTAAAGAACGAGTCGATGGTGTATTTGATACCCGTGGGTTTGTTAATCGGCCTTTTTCTCTCGGGGAAACTCAAACTCGGTTTCAGGGCTTCTCCGTACGCCTTTCCCCTTGGTATTTTGGTGGCACTGCTTCTCGTTTTTCTTTGGGTACCCTCGACAAGCTTAATGCCTCTTTACCTTGCTCTGGGAGTTACCGTGGGTGCCATGCTCTACCTTCGCCCCTCGAACCTGTGGGATTCATTCCTCGTTCCGATTACCTACATCGGGGGATTCGTCCTTGTGATGCTCCTCGTGAAGAACTATCCTCCGGTGAGAGAGAACGAATACGCCGTTCCCGTTCTATTTTCCGTTGCAGGGAGTGGGGCAGTGTTGGCTTTCCTTTCGTCCCTCGCGAGATGGGGATTCGAGTTCGCAAGGAAGCTCGCAAGCTCGGGGGGAGGTAATGTTTAAATACGTTCGTTGATAAACTGGTGCGGTGATTGAGATGGTGATGAGACTCTCAAAGCTCTACGGCAAGCAGATTTACAACACTAAGGGTTACTACGTTGGCTACGTTGATGAGGTTTTGATAGAAATTGACCGCGGTGAGGGCAGGGTTCTGGCGCTGGGCCTTCCCGGGGAAAAGGTGGGCGTGCCCTACGAGAGGGTTACCGCAATAGGAGACATAATACTCGTCAAAGCAAAAGAAGAATGATCAGCTCTCTTTAACTTTTAGAGCCTCAAGGAACTTCTCCGTTATGGCCTCTTCGGCAAGCCTCAGGAGGGATGTTCTATCCTTGGCGAGTTTGAATATTCCCAGTGGTATCCTTGCCCCGCCTGACTGAGAGTGACCACCGGCGCTTCCAATGTCCCCGAAGGCTTCCCTTAGAACTGCTCCAACGTTAACCCTCACGTCCCTCGTTCTTGCGGATATCTCTATCCTGTCATCGACTATGCCAAAGACGAGAACGGTCGTTATCCCCTCCAGCCTAAGAAGGAAGTCCGCGGATTCCGCTATCGCGTCTCTGTTGGTAATAAAACCCACGTTGCTGACAACCACGTTCTTGTAGATGCGCCTGTTTATTATTGCTTTTGCGAGTATTTCTGCCGTCTCTGTGCTTATGTCTGGGTGCTCTATCTTGTCCAGCAGCTCGTAGTTCACCTTCCCTGCAAGGAACTCTATGGCCTTAAGGTCAACGTGGCTGAGCTTGGAGAACTTCTTGGTGTCGATGTATATGCCGTAGAAAAGGCCGGTTGCGAGTTCGGAACTCATGGAAATGTTGAGGGTTCTTATGTACTCCGCAAGGATGGATGAGGAGGAGTTGACCTCGGGTCTTATGTCAAGGAAGGCCCCATCCGGGATGAGGTCGTCGAGATGCTGGAGGATTTGGTGATGGTCTACGATGATCTGAACCCTGTTGTAGTCATCCTTTTCAAGGATTGTTAGGTTCCCGTTGGGTTGACAGTCGACCATCGCGAGGAAGGGGTATTTTTTAAGTTCGTAGCTCCCCCTTGAGACCTTCATCATGTCAACTCCGAGGAGGTTTACGAAGGCGCGGTTTTCGTGGTGGGTTATGTCCCCTCCGTAAACTATTTGAGTTTTAAACCCCATCGTCCTCGCTATTACGCTTAGCGCAGTTGCACTCGCTATCGAATCTGGATCTGGGTTGTCGTGCATTACTATCAGCAGGGAATCTCCCTTTTCTCGCAGTTCCTTAAGCTTTTTCATTAGTAGATTCGCGTTCTTTTTCTCCCCTATCATTTCCACCGTTCGGATCACGGCATCCTTTAGGGCGTCCTTGGGGGAAATCGCGTAATCTACCTTGATCTGAGCCTCGAATTCGTCCTCTATGGAGGAAAGGACGTCGTCGAGAGTGACGTCATCCGGTAGAAGGGTGAGAATTGGAACCTCCTTGTTGTTGCTCCTGATGACGTAGACGGTTTTCTTTATCGTTTCCACATTCATGGTCGTGATTATAACGAGATCCGCCCTTTCTACACCCGCTTTGAGGAGGCTGGCCGTGTATGAAAAGTCTCCTTGGACGACGTTAAAACCGCTCTCGGCGAGGGCCTTCGCCCTCATTTCTTCTCCTTCTATTATGGTGACCTCGAATTCTCCTCTGAGAGCCTCAGCTATGGAGCGCCCAAGGGCACCTCCACCGAGTATCAGCACCCTCATGTTCCCCACCTTGGCATAACAATGTTTAAATATCTGCACTGACATACTAAGACGGTGAACGCCTTCGGAGGTTCTATGACGGAGGGCTATATATATCTAATGGTGATGCCCTATGAAACTGCCCACAAAGCAGCCCCTCAAGGAGAACGTTGTCATCACCTCCCCAGATGAGCTCCGGGATCTGGTGACGAAGGCACTCTCTCATGGCAACGGTGCTTTCATGAAGATATTCGGACGCGACAGTAGGGGGAAGTACTACGTCACTGTTCTCTTTGACCGCTCGAAAGTCCTCGCCGCTGAATGTCTGTTAGTGGACGAGAAGAAGGACCTCATTGGAAGCGAAGCAGTGGCGGTTCTCAAGTCCCTGATGAAAAACCCTATGGTCGTTGACGTATATACCCTCGATGAGCTGGAAACCAAGCTCTCCATAGCGGACAACGTTGATGTCTACGCTCAGACCGATAAAGTGCCCCTCTCCGAGCTCTTTGGAGTCGAGGTTTCCGAAGTAACTCAGGCGCCTGTTGAGGAGAAACCCGTTCCCACCGCTGCATCCGCTCTGAAGTCTCCGGAGGAGGAGACACTTCCGGAGGAACCCAGACCTCAGCCCCAAGTGGAGAGAAAAGTCGAAAAGCCCGCTCCAGTTCCGAAGAAGATACCGAAAGAACCAGAGGTGATAGTCAACTTCACCGGTGGGAAACTTCCGGAAAAGGCATTTAAGGATTACGCTGAGGCCCTCCTTAAGGAAGCGAGGAGGATCCGTAACCTTCACATATACAGGATAGAGTTTGACTCCAACCTGAGCGAGGGAGTGGCCTACCTTAACGTGAGGCTCTACGGCACTTCTGATGGCTCGAGCAGAGACATGGAGATAGCCGAGAAGAGACTCCTACATGCGGTCAGCAAGCATGCTCCAATAATTCTCAGGGAGGCGGAGGTAAAGCCCATAGTAAAGGACGTTGCTGTCATAATCAACGGTGAAGAAGTTAAGCCTCAGGAGATCGTGGATAAGGAGAAGAAGAAAACGGGAAAAGTAACAAAGGATGGACGGGTAAGCCTTTCAGTTGTTGAAGATGTCTGGCCCTACTTCAGCGCCTACGCGAGAACAGTAATCTCGGAAATCGAGGGGTCGGGTATCAGGGTTGACAAAGCATATTTTGACGTCAAGGGAAGAAGAGAGTTTGAAATCAACCTTTATGCGGCCCTTGAGAGCAGCATGTCCCAGGAGGAACTCGTGGGTACGGTGAGGACTATACTAACGAGGCACGCGAGGGAACTCGCGCGTTCCATCGATAGATACATCACCGTTCGTACCGTTGAGATTGAGAGGATAACCCCCAAGTCCCAGGGAGTTTCACCTCAGGGGAGCAGGGCAGTCAGCTCCACTAAGGCCGCAGAGATACTCGCGAAGAGGGAAGAGCTCGAAAAGGAGGTTGAGAAACTCCTCAAGCAGGCTGGAATAGAGGAACTTGCACCTCTCACTGAGGAGAAAAAGAGGGAAGCAGAAGAAACCGCAATGAGGTCAAAGATCCAGCCGGCCCTTGAGACACTCAAGACCAGAATCCACACAGAACTGAAGCTCATCCCGAGGGTGACCTTCAAGTGGCTCAAACTGAACCATGAGGTTAAGGACGGGAAAGTCCTCATAGATGTTGAGGCGAGTTTCATAAAAGAGTCGACCGGGGGGCTTTTTGGCTCCTTCTCAGGTGTTCCCGACGAGAAGATAAAGCAGGATGTAGCTGAGACGGTCCAGCGGGTTGCCAAGGAAGTCGGAAGGGACTACGGAATCGTTATAGCGGTAAGGAAGCTAAACGTAATCCTCCGCTGATTCTCTTTAATTTACATCTCAAACCATTTCAGCACTCAAGATCGTCATCATCCTGACGTCAGCACTGCCGAGGTCATCACGTGGGTATATATAATGCGGTGATTTATAATCCCTTTGCGGGGGTGGGAGTTACAATGGGTACGGGTTCTTTGCCCCCACCATTGTAGCGGTAGGCTCGAGGTTCAAAGTTTGGAAGTGGTGACCTGAGCACATACATCTCTTCTATTACGCCATGCTCATATTTTCTGCCTGAAAACTCTATTACATAGTCACTGAACTCTATGTTCCAGGAGAGGAACTCTTTTGAGACTCTGTCTGTTCCTAAAAGGTACATTGAAAAGAGGCCTCTGCCGTTTATTATGTTGTTGGTAAATAACCTTTTCAGGAGTTTTATCGTTCTTTCCTCGCCCACCTCAAATGCCATGCCGTCAAGAGAGAATATTAGGTCGACGATTTCTCTATCTCCAGTTTTCTGGAGGATATCCCGGTATATTCCTTCGAGCTTGGGGATGTAGGTTTCGGGGTTGAATCCACCTATTCTATACACGTATCCGTTAGAGGGTTGGGGGTTATAGCGGGAGCCAAATACATCTACGATGAAAAGATTGCCTTTCATGCCCTCTTCATTTACCTCAAGACCCGCAGACCTTGCCCTTAGAATGAGTCTTTGGAGTGGTAGATTGTAGTTTATGATTATCCCAACTGCTCCACGTTTGAGTTGTTCCTTAAGTATTTTGAAGGGAAGAGTCCAACCGGAGGAAAGGGAGTCATACATCACCAGGAGGCTGGAGCCCTTAACGATCCCCCCACCAACTGCATCATCGATATAACTAATCCCTGACGTTACCACCTGCATAGGGCTCACGGTAATCACTAACACTTTAGGGTATATAACTTTTTTGCTCCATCAGAACAATGTTGTCTTAAAATGACAAACTTTTTTAAATCGGGAAACTTTTATTAGGATGAGGGATATAGTAAATTTGGAGGAGAGTAAGCCATGAATCCGGAGAATATGCTCAAAATGCTAATGAGTTCGGGAATAAAGTACAGGATAGTAGTTGCCCTATCCGATGGTCCCAGAAGTCTTGGTGAGCTTCACGGAATGGTGGGCTCCACAAAATCCACCATATCCCATGCCCTCAGTGATTTGATGGACGAAAACCTCGTGTTCCAGGATCCTGAGAACAAAAAGTACGGGCTTACCAACATCGGTTATCTCGTTTACCTCCAGATTAGGAACGTAACGGAGGCCCTGGAAACCATAAGGAAGTTCGAGGACTTCTGGTTGAATCATGATCTGAGTGGTATTCCATCCGAATTGCTTCTGCAGATAGGGGATTTAAAGGATTGCGAGCTCCACGTTACAACTCCAGATTATCTCAGACTTCCCCATGAGGTTTATATGGAACTGATAAAGACCTCTAAGTGGATACGTGGGGTCTCCCCGATCCTCTTCTCCGATTATCCCGGAGAGTTTCTTGACCTTGCGTTTGGAAAGGATGTTGACATTGAGATAATAACCACGAAGAAGGTCTATAAAAGACTCATTGAGCTTGCTCGACCAGAGGAAGTGGAGAGGGTCAGGGATCTCCCAAACGTGAGACTCTACGTCATTGAGGAAGATCCCAAGGTTGCATTCACGGTGACCGACAACTTTCTCTCCTTGGGGTTGTTTTTTCCCAACGGCACGTATGACATGATGACTGACATGATGGGAAGGAGTGAGCGTGCCAAGAAATGGGGGTTGGAGTTGTTTGAGTATTATAAGAGAAATTCGGAAAGGGTTTTATAATATTTGTAACTAATTGTTAAATGATGACGAGAGCATTGGGGAGCCCCGTGGAGTACTCGGGGCATGGGGTTATTGTGGATATTATGGAAGGGTTCATTGGGTTAGTTGGGCGATTCCTTGGTTTACTGATCTCTACATCCATCTTCTTGGCGTTGAGTGGGGTTTTTAAGCTCTACTTCTCCTTCCTCCTTTATGGTGTTCCACCAAAATGGAATCTTCTTGGCGCCACATTTTTCTTGATTTTTGCCGTTTACGGTCTTAACAAACTGACAGACCTGAGGGAGGATGTAATAAACAATCCAGAAAGGGTGGAGTATGTAAAAAAGCTCTACGGGGGCATGAAGTATGCGGTTATGGTCTCTCTTGGAATGGCCCTCTTTTTGGGTTACCTTACGGGGTGGAAAGCCGTTGCAGTGTTAATTTTTCCCATTGTGGCGGGTTTCTTCTACAGTGTGAGACTACTTCCAGGGTATCCAAGGTTGAAGGACATAACTGGTGTTAAAAACCTGATAATAGCCACTACCTGGGCCAATGGAACGGCATTTCTCCCTTCAATTGCGTCAGGAGGTATTAGTCCCCTCAAAGTTATTCTCGTTTACTATTTCTTCTTCATGAAGAGCATGATAAACACAATACTTTTTGACGTGAGGGATGTGGAGGGGGATAGATTGAACGGTATAAACACCATACCCGTGAGGTTTGGCGTTGGGAGAACCAGGCTCCTACTCCTCATCATGAACTCGAGTTTCGTTTTGTGGCTCTTGGTTGCATACAGCATGGGTTATTTCATTCAATACCTTCCGGTGCTCATCTTTGCCATAATCAATGGCTATGCTTACGTACTGTACTTTTCGAGGAGAGGATATAAGCCGGGTAAATTCCTCGATATCTGGGTGGATGGGGAGTGGTTCTATACCCTGCCACTTGCGATGGTTCTCTAACTTTTTCGTGTTTCATCGAAACGTTAAATTTTTAAACTGATAGTCTTTTTTCATACCATGGATTCACTTCTGGTTGGAATAGCGACCGCACTCGTCTCGGCCTTTTCCTGGGCCATGTCCACGATTCTTATTAGGGTTGGACTCCACAATAAAAGCCCCATCTCAGCTAACATTTTTCGGCTGTACGTTGTTTCAATCATATATGCCTTCGTATTTGCCTTTTCTGGGAGCTTCACCATAATAAGGTCCCTTCCCCTGAGCATCATTTTGGTGGCCTTTGCATCTGCTCAGTTCGGCTTTGTTATCGGTGACTACTTCTATTTCAGCGCCCTTAAGAGAATGGGCGTTTCGAGAACAGTTCCTGTGACCTCAACCTATCCCCTGTGGGCGATTTTGTGGGCAGTTATTTTTCTCGGAAGGAAAGTGAACCCGAGGGTTCTCGTTGGTGCGATCCTTGTTGTGATGGCGATAGTAATAGTCAAGAGGGCCGAAGATAAAGAGAACTCTGACCCTATGGGGTTTATATTTGCCCTCATGGCACCCCTCTCGTGGAGTGTGGCCATCGTTAGTATGGACTGGTTGACAGGAAGGATAGACGTGCTCACCCTCGCTGGTTTGAGGATGATGCTCGCCGCCATTGGTGTCTCAGTATTCCTTCCGAGATATGGTGGTGAACTGAGGAAGACCAGTAGGATGGAAGCTCTGGTGCTAACAGGGGCCGCGGTCTTCGGACTGTTGATTGGCCAGTACACCTTTGTCTATTCTGTTGAGATGGTGGGCTCTCAGATAGCGGCCCCAGTCTCGGCGATAAACCCCATAATATCCTCGGTGTTTGCAGTGTTTCTCCTGAGGGAACCTCCCAACAGGAGGATTTTTGAGGGGCTTGCTCTCGCGGTGTTGGGTGTAGTTTTGATATCCACGGCTTAACTTTTTAAAAGGTTCAACTAACTCTACTGTGCCGACGGCGAGGGTACACACCCTCGCACGGGCTCGGTATTCCCGCCTCCGCGAGCCGTGAGCGGAGCGTGCTCACGCCGAGCCCACAGGGCCGGGAGCATCCACCCGTGTGAGGGATGAGCGCGGGTCTCTGTACCCGGCCCACAATTCGAACCATTTCTGAGGAAAACTTATAACTCCTCAGGCATTGTTGATAACTGGTGGTTATTTATGGTGATAATACCCCGCCCTGTGGATCCCAGAGAAATCAGGCGGATGCGCAAGGAGCTTGGGTTAACCCAAGAGGAGCTCGCGAGGAAAGCCGGTGTAACGCAGGCTTACATAGCCAAGTTGGAGTCTGGAAAGGTGGACCCCAGACTTTCAACGTTTAACCGTATTCTTCAGGCTCTCCTTGAGTGTAAAAAGGCCCATCTCAGGGCGAGGGATGTCATGTCATCCCCGGTTATCTCCGTCAAACCCTATGATACTGTCGAGAAGGTTATCAGGATAATGAGCGAGAACAACATATCTCAACTTCCCGTAATGGCAGGTAATAAGATTGTTGGGTCCGTTACCGAGAGAAGCCTCGTGCGGCAGAGCCTTGAGTACGAGGATATCTATGACAGGAAAATAATGGAAGTTATGGAGGATCCTTTTCCCATAGTCAACGAGGAGGAAGACTTGGAGGTAGTGAAGTATCTCCTTGAGGACCATCCCGCAGTTCTCGTCCAGGATCGCTCCGGAAAGATACGGGGTATTATAACTCGGGTCGATATATTCAGGATTGGGAAGGAAAAGAATTGATGGAGAATTTGTCCAACAAGCTTATATACCCCTCCCCCTATTCTTCCTGGACAATTAATCCAGGTGGTTGCCATGAGGAAGTTTGCCCTTTTGCTCCTCCTGGTTGTGGTTGGGGCAGTAATCGCCTCTGGATGTATGGGAGGAGAGACCCATCAATCGATAACAGGTACTGTGGAGTCCTCTTCAACTAAGAACACCACGTCGACAGTGATGCAGGAATCCTCGACGACTTCAACGGCGTTCGGTGAATATTACCCCATCACCGTGGTGGATTTTGCCAACAGGACCGTTAGGATAGAGAAGGAACCCCAGAGGATAGTCTCCCTCGCCCCGAGCATAACGGAGGACCTCTATTACCTCGGGCTCTTTGACAAAGTAGTGGGCGTGACAATCTACGACGATTTCCCTTCGGGAGTGAATAACCTCACAAGGGTGGGTGGTTACGGGAAGTATGCTGATCTCGAGAGGATTGCTGCCCTTAATCCTGACCTTATTCTTGCTGACGGTTACTCCCTTCCAATCCTTAAGAGCCTTGAGAAGATAGCACCAG
>JALSNG010000065.1 GCA_026987155.1 Thermococcus sp.
GACGGGAAGATATACCTTGAGGGGCAGGACGTTACGACCATAACCACCAAGGAAGAACTGCTTGACTACAGGAGAAAGGTTCAGATAATATTCCAGGATCCATTTGCTTCGCTTAACCCTCGCTTCAGGATCTTTGATGTCCTTGAAGAGCCGCTCCTCATACACGGAATAGGTGAGACGAGGGCAGAACGTGAGGAGCTAATCTACAGGGCCCTTGAGATGGTCAAGGTTACTCCCCCCGATGAGTACGTGAGCAGGTTCCCCCACATGCTGTCCGGCGGCCAGAGGCAGCGTGTGGCAATAGCGAGGGCGCTGATACTTAACCCGGAGTTCATAGTTGCTGACGAGCCGGTCTCGATGCTCGACGTTTCGATCCGTGCCGAGATTCTCGAGCTCATGAAGGAGCTGAAGGACAGAATGGGGGTCACCTATCTTTACATCACCCACGACATGTCGACTGCCAGGTATTTCGCCGACTGGATGGCGGTGATGTATCTTGGAAGGATAGTTGAAATGGGTCCAGCAAAACGGGTCATAGACAACCCCCTACACCCATACACGAGGGCACTACTCGCGGCCGTTCCAGAGCCCAAACCTGAGCGCAGGAACGTGATCAAGGAGCTTCCCATTAAGGGTGAGGTTCCGAGCGCCGTTGACATACCGCCTGGATGCAGGTTCCACCCGAGGTGTGTGTACTTCCAGAAGGGGCTCTGTGATGCCAAGCAGCCACAGCTTATTGAATACGAGCACAACCATTTTGCGGAGTGCCACCTGGTTGGCAAGTTCTGATACCCCTTTCCTTTTTGGTGATCGAAATGGGTTCCCGTCCCTTTTCTTACTGGCCGATAAAGGTCGGCTTGCTGCTCATAGTAAGTGCCCTCTTGATGTCTGTGATTGGGCTCCACAAAAGCCCCGTGAGGTACTCCGAATCGGGGGTTCTTGGTCCGGGATTTCATCTTCTTGGAAACGGCTCTTTTGAAGACAGTCATTTTTACTCAAACAGAACTCTCGAACTTTATTCAAGGAACGCCTCAGTGGTTATAAGCTGGGAGGGTTCGAGGGAGTACTCACTGAACATCACCGCTGACATAAGGATACACCCCTCGGGCAGACCGAGAGTAAAGGTTATCTCCGGAAACGTCAGTTACACTTACGAGGTCCTCTCCTACGAGTACCCGTACTCAGACCTTGCGTTGCCGGCGCTCGTGACCACAATCCTCGGAACTATACTGGTGTTCGTGGGCTACCTGAAGCTTAAAGGCGGGGGGTGATAGTTTGAGGAACCTTGACTATGGGGACGTTGTGAGGGTTGTAGAGGGATTCATACGGGAGAAGGTTGAAGAAACGGGTGCCGAGGGTGTTGTAGTGGGGATAAGCGGCGGTGTAGACAGTGCCACAGTCGCGTACCTCGCCGTTAGGGCCCTTGGACGGGAGCGGGTTCTCGGCCTGATAATGCCCTACTTGGAGAACCGCGACCTTGAAGATGCCAAACTCGTCTGCGAAAGCCTCGGCATTCCTTACAAAGTGCTCAATATCAAGCCAATTGTCGATGAATTTGAAAGGACCGTTGGAGACCTTGATAGAAAGAGCAAGGGCAACGTCATGGCCAGGACAAGAATGGTCTTACTTTACGCCCATGCCAACGCGATGAACTACCTGGTTTTGGGAACCAGCAACCGGAGCGAATTTCTAACTGGATACTTCACTAAGTGGGGGGACGGTGCAAGTGACTACGCTCCTCTGATAAACCTGTACAAGACGGAGGTATGGAAAATTGCAGAGCTTATCGGTGTCCCCGAAAACATAATCCAGAAAAAACCATCAGCTGGTCTCTGGGAGGGACAGGCGGATGAAGATGAGCTTGGAATAAGCTACCGCCTCCTTGACGAGATCCTCTGGCGCATGGTTGACCTCCGAAAACCAAAGGGGGAGATAGCCGGGGAACTCGGACTGCCCGTGGAAAAGGTTGAGTACGTGGAAAACCTCGTCAGGAAGAGCGAACACAAGAGACGCCTTCCAACTGGCCCCTCTTTTTGAGGTGAGTGGATGAGGAAGGGCTATCTCTTTGTGTTCATGGCGGCCTCCACCTGGGGAACCCTTGGAATATTTGCAAGGTATTTGGATGATTTTGGGCTTGACGCATTCACTATGGTCTTTTATCGGGTTCTCTTTGCGTTGATATTCCTAAGTGCATACCTCAGGCTCGTGGGAGTTGGCTTCTCCATAGCTCCCTCGAGACTAAAATTTTATGCCCTCTACGGTTTTTTCAGTATATTCCTGTTTTACACCCTCTACTTCTACACGGTAACGATATCCTCGGTGTCCTTTGCAGTTCTGTTGCTTTATACTGCCCCCGTCTATTCAATCCTTCTCGGGAGGCTCCTGTTTGGGGAGAGGTTAACTCCGGAGAAGATCGCGGCACTGTTCATGGTCCTGTTTGGTGTTTTACTCGTCAACGGGCCGAACGGGGGCTTCTCGACAAGGGCACTTGTTTTCGGTCTCTTAACTGGCTTCACCTACGCCCTCTACGGTGTTTTAGCGAAGTTTGCAGTTAGTAAAGAAGAACCCGAAAAGGCACTGTTCTACACACTTCTCTTTGGCCTTCTCTTTCTCACGCCGTTTTCGAGGTTCTCTGTCCCGATGGGTGCTCTGCCTTACCTCTTTGCACTGGCATTACTTCCGACGTTTTTCGGGTACATCCTCTACAATCACGCCCTCAAGGAGGTGGAAGTTAGTAAGGCGAGTATAGTCGCAACTGTGGAGCCGGTTGTTGCTATAATCTTGGCGTTCATTCTCTTTGGGGAGACCCTTACGTGGCTTCAAATTCTCGGTGCAGTTCTTATAATCGGGGGGTCCATTCTCGTCCACTTGGGGGACGGAAAGAGCGAGAAAGAAGGAAGTCAGATGTAGAAGTACCTCTCCAGCTCCCACTCCGTGACTTTCTTGGTATCGAGTGGGAGCTCCTTAGATTCGAGGTAGGAGACGTAATCTTTCCACTCTTTCTCCTTGTAGGTTACGAAGTTCTTGTAAGCACTTCCGAGTGCCTCCTGGACAACCTTGTCCTTTTTGAGTTCATTCAGTGCCTCACCGAGGCTTCCCGGTAGCGTCTCTATTCCAAGGCTCTCACGCTCTTCTGGGCTCATCTCGTAGACGTTGGTCTCGACGTAGGAAGTGGGTTCAAGCTTCTTCTTTATGCCGTCGAGACCTGCCTTGAGTATGGCCGCGAAAGCTAAATACGGGTTTGTGCTCGGGTCTGGGCAGCGATACTCTATCCTGGCGCTCTTGCCCCAGAAGGCCGGAACGCGTATCAGGGCACTCCTGTTGCGGTAGCCCCAGCTTATGTAGACTGGTGCCTCATAACCGGGAACGAGACGTTTGTAACTGTTCACTGTCGGGTTGGTTATTGCAGTGAGGGCTTTGGCGTGCTTGAGAATTCCTGCCACAAAGTGAAGGGCCGTCTCGCTCAGTCCCTCTTTACCCATGAAGGCATTTTCACCTTCTTCCGAAAGGTTTATGTGGAGGTGCATTCCGTTGCCGGGGAACCCGTATATTGGTTTGGGCATGAACGTGGCGTAATAACCGTGGATCTCTGCCACCGCCTTAACGAGGTACTTGAAACTGACTATGTTGTCGGCCGTCTTGAGGGCGTTTGAGAACCTGAAGTCTATTTCGTGTTGGGCTTTTCCCACTTCGTGGTGCAGGACTTCTGGAACGAGGCCAAAAGCTGGCATGTACAGCGCTATCTCCCTCTTTAGGGCCCTTGCCTTGTCCAGGGTCACGAGGTCAAAGTAGCCTCCGTGGTCGGGAATGTCGAGCTCCCAGCTTCCGTTCTTTTTGAAGAGGTAGAACTCTGGCTCTGGACCAACGTAAGCTGAGTATCCTTCCTTTGCAAGCTCCTCCAGTACGCTCTTGAGAATTCCCCTTGGATCGGCCCAGTAGGGTTTGTCGTCCTTGTATATGTAGCCGTAGACCCTCGCTATTCCCTCCCATGGAACCTCGGCGTAAGTTTCGGGATCTGCCTTGAATATCAGGTCGCTGTCCTCTATGCCCTGGAATCCGGGTATTGAAGAGCCATCAAAGGCTATTCCGTCTGTGATGGCCTCTTCATACCTGTCGGCTGGCACTTCCATTCCCTTGGGGACCCCGTTTATGTCCACGAACACAAGCTGGAGGAACTTTGCTCCCTCGGGCACTTTGGTTTCTACAACGGGCGCGGTTTCGTTCATTCACATCACCTACTATTTGGGTGTTCGTTCAATATTTTCGGGATATGCTGAATATCTTCGTAGATAAAAGCCTTTCTTTTGAGTTTTTGTCTAAGTGACAAGAGAGCTGGGAGCGGGTGGGATAATTGACTGTAAAATGTTTAATTATCGTGGATGTACAGGTTATTTTGACGTATTCATTGCAACAAACTTTATTCGGGCTGTTCCATACTAACCTTTATGTCGAGGGTAGAGGAGTTCATTGGTCGAGAGATCTCGAGGATAAACAGACACCTACCTCTGAGACGTCCAACCCTGGCTGAACTCATTGTCATGGATGAGCCATTCGTTCTCCTCAGGGATGGAAGCAGACACTATTTCAGGAGGGCTGAACTGGATATGATATCATCCTTACTCGACGAAGATGAGGGCGATAAACTCAGACTGCCTATAATCTTGGAGATAAGCACTCTTTACAGGGGATACTTCAGGGTCAGGGGGGAAGTCGAAATCAAAGTTATAAATGCAGTCATCGGGGAGGGGAATGAGTTTGAAGATGGTCTCTATCCGAGGTACCTGCTGGGTAGGGTAAGGAGGGTCCTCCCAACAACTACTACCTATGCCTTTGTGGCGGAGTGATGGCTATGGACGATTCCAGGGTGTTCAGGGACTACCTCATCTTCACCGTTCCACACATAACGGTCTTCGCAGGCGCCCTATTTGGACTGCTCGTACTCCTTGGCCTGAATGTCGAGCTCTCGGCAGGGATCTTTGCTGTCGTCTACGGGTTCATGCTCACAGTTTTGGCCCTTATCATACGCCCTCACGTTGCCCACCTGAGGCTCTACTGGGTTTTTTTAGCCTTCTCTCTCCTTGTATTCGGCGCCGGTTTGGTTACCCTATTGGTCTCTCTCACCCTGGGGTAGGTTTATATGGAGTTTGCACAACTATGAGTGGTGGAAGCCATGAGGGGGTTGGGTGTGGTTCTTTCTCTCATCCTGGTCACGTCTCTGCTGTCCCCTCTGATTTCGGGGATGGCTATGGTAACCTTTACAACCGAGGATTCAATTAAGGTCCTTCCAGGAGATTACTCCTCAGGTTACATAAAGGTTCAAAATCCCTCAACCTTTGACTACAAGCTCGTTTCCTTCAGGAGCTACCGGGTAACAGATTCCTCCGGGAATCCGGTTGATTTTTTCAACTTCTCACTTAGAGAGAGGAACTACGGGGGCTGGAACTCTGGTGATTACAAGCTTCTTTGGTATAACGTATCCTGTGGAGCCCCCGCAAAACCCGGCATCTACACGCTGCACATAAGATTTCTTGGAACCACCCTCAATGGAGAACTTCAGATAGTTAACCTCAAAGTCAGAGTGTACGTTGTGGAAAGTGCTGTGGAATTCTACTATGCAAAGGCCTACGTAAAGGATAGACCATATTCCCCCTACGCCTTCAACGGTGAGATTATAGTTGTGATTGCCAACCTTCGCAACCTTGGACACAGGACAGTCGATGTTGATGAGAGCGTTCTTGTCACGAAAGGGGGAAAAGTCTACTTCTCAAAGTCAGATAAAAGGATTCTCAAACCTGGGGAAAACGTGCTTGGAATGGATGTCCCGGTGGGCGTTTATTGGCCCGAAGGAAGTTACCGCCTAAAGTACACAATCTCGTACGGGAACGAGAGTCATGACTATGAGAGGGAGTTTCAAGTGAGACTTGGAGTCAAAGTTGTGGGCGTCTCTGTAAAGTCCACGGAGGTGAAAAAGGGGGATAAAAACGTTGCCTACATGACTATCGCCTCCGAGAGGACAGGAAAGGTTGAGATTTACGTTAAGAGCATCCTTGGAGGAAAATTAGTTGACTCTTATAGGAGAACTCAGGTAATCTCTCCCGGCTCTACCGTTCTTCAGCTTCCACTTCCCACAAACGTCACTGGGAGGGTATCCACGGGGATACGGGTTGGTTTCCTTAACAGGACTGTTGGGAGTTTCTTCCTAAACTACACTGTAGTCGCACCCCCCGGCTTTTTGAACATCACCTATGAAAAGGTCGGCGGAAATAAGGTGAAGTTCCTTGTTGAGATTTTCAATCCCAACGGGGCGGTGGTAAACGGGAGCTTCATGTATAGGATATCCTCCAGTGGAAACGTTCTCTACAAGGACTCATCGGCTCTTTCTCTGGGTCCGGGAAACAATACCTTCACCCTGGTCTTTGAGGTGCCGTTCGATAAAAGGATTGACTACGAGTTTGTCCTGAGTGCAATGGGCACTGCCGAGAGAAAGGAGGGTTTTCTCTACCTCCCGAAACCGACCCCCACAACTACGTCAACATCCTCCTCTACTGTGACTTCCCCCTCCAACACGACCACCACTCAGGAGGGTGGGTCATCGGGGATCTGGAAGTTCGCTGCACTCGTTATTGTGGTGCTCCTTGTGTTAATTGGGGTTTATCTTTTAACGATGGAGGAGCCCAAAAAAAAGAGGGAGCGGCCGAAGCCCAAACGCCGTTCTCCCCTCGGAAGGTTCAAGAGACCGAAACCACCCGAGTTTAGGGAGAATAAGGAACTCCCCAAAAGGAAGTAACCAAACCTTTTTATCTTCTTCCCCCATATTCCCTCTGGCGAGGGGGTCGGGGACTCTCCGTGAGGAGGAAGTTCCGCCCACCGCACCGGGGCCGCGGTGCCGCAAGGCACCTCCCGAGAGGGAGGGCAACGGCGCAGAAACGACACGTCCCGGCGGACATGGGGATGAAAGCGGCGAAGGGACTCGCGAGAGTTCCGAGCTAACCCGCAGACGACCCGTCGGGGACCGGTGAAACGGCCGTCCCGCGGGGTGCAAGGCCGAAGGAGGGGCGATGAGTTCCCGGTGTGAGCCCCGTGGTAGGCCGCTCAGTCGAATGTCCCCTTGAGACAGAAGGCGGGCTATGACCCCCTCGCCTTCACATCCAGCAGGGATGCGAGGAGTATAAGTGCCCCTCCGAGTGCTGTTCTGCCCCCTGGAACCTCTCCGAATACCAGAAACGCGTACACCACCGCGCTCATTGGGTCCAGATAGCTCAGCAAAGCTGCTTCGTTGACCTCAACTTCCTTCAGCCCGTCCATGTACAGGAACAGTGCCAGGACAGTGTGAACTGCAACAAGAACAAAAATCGCCCACCAGACGGGTTTTCCAACACCTGAAACCGCCATAAACGGCGCTAAAACAACCGATGCTATCGCGAGCTGGAGGAAAGTCAGAGTTTTGCCGTCAATTCCACGCAGGAATCTCCCGAGGTTAGGTATTAGGGCGTAGAAGAAGGCCGCCGTCAGTGCGAGTAGGATTCCAACGAAGTCCCTGTTGCCAAAATCGATGCTTTGGCCGCTTATAATCAGGATAAGGCCAGCGAATGCGGTCCCTATCAGGAGCCAGCTCTTCAGGCTCAGTCTCTCATCGAGGAAGCGCCATGAGATGACCGTCGCTATTATCGGCGCCATGTAATAAACGAGAACCGCGTTGGCTATCGTGGTGTATTGGAAAGCTGTGAAGAGGAAGACCCAGTTCAGGGCGAGGGAAATGCCCAGGGCCAAAAGGGGCTTCCACCTGGCCCTCATTAGTTGGGAGAGTGATTGGAGCCATTCATTCCTTCCGACGAGGATGACAAAGAGCAGAAATGCACCAAGGGATACCCTGAAGAAGGCGACTCCTAAGCCGGATAAGTTCGAGAAGCGTGCGAATATCCCCACGCTGCCCCATATCAGCATCGCGGTGGCTATTTTTATTCTTCCGTTCACAGTTCATCCCCGTGCTCTTCCAGCCATTCTTTGTAAGCTTCCCTGACCTCTTTCTTCCTGAATCTCGGAACCGCGTCCTCAAACGGGTTGAACCTTTCGAGGTCTTTTTCCTCACTTCCTATGTACGTTGCCACGAGGCTCACCTTTGAATGGAGACTCGAAGGGACCCTGAGGATTCTCTTGACGTCAACTGTAACCCTACCGTCAAAGTAGGCCTTTGAGAACGTGCTTGACAGTGCAAAAAGCTTTATCATACTTTTGTAGCCAATTCCTTTCGGAAATCCCGTTAGGAGCCCTTTCCTCACGAAATCCTCGTATATTTTTTCCCTGCTTTCGAGTATGGTCTTAGCCCTGATCCTGTCGATCCCCACGTTTAGGAGGTGATTTTCGTTAATACGCACAATGAAGTATCCGAATCTGAGGCGGAAGACCTTGTAGTAACCGCTCGAGAGCATCACTCGCCTGCTCTGGATATCGTCAAAGGTAACCTCTTCGGCTGCACTGATGTACTCCAAAATCCTCTCTCTAACCTTCGAGTCGAGCTCAAGGGCCCATTCGTCGAGGACACGGATGTGGTAACCCCTGCCTGAATAGACCACATGAACGTCCTCAAAGCCGAAGTCTTCCTTTAGGACTATGAGGGTGTCCCTTGCGAGTTCCTTTGCGTCTTCGAGGCATATGGGGCAAACTTTCCCGTGTTCGTGGCTGCATTTTCGCAGGGGTAAATCCTTTGCATCTATGTCGAAGACGAGCTCCGCCCCCAGCCATCCGGCCATCTCCCCTGGCTCGTCATACAGGGCCACACTTGAATACACTGCGTAGGGAGCGGTGGCCTTTATGTAGTCTTCCAGGTCTCGAAGGTCGAGAAAAACGTTCTTTCGGTCGCTGGGACCCTCCCCCGTGTGATCAAAACCGAATTCTCTGTTTTCAAGGCTTTGAATCAGAAACTCCGGGAGTTTTTTTGGGCTCCACTCTTTGGTGTAGTAGAGCTTTCTTTCCGCGAGGGTGGCCTCCCTGAAAAGCTCAGCCATTTTCACCACCTTCCCTGTCACCTTCCCTTGAGCGGTTCTCTAAGTAAAGCCTCCGCAGGTAGTAGGTCAGGGGGTTTTTGATGCCCTTGCAGTATCTGTCTGGTTTGCACAGCTGGGGTGCGTTGGCCCTTATCTTGTCGCAGTTCGGTGGGAAATACCAGGTGGAATTGCCGCTGTCTTGCAAGCTGGGCTTGTCTGTGAGGCCGAACCCCAGGTGATACCAAATGTTTTTGACCTCGTGGGGCTGGTCCTCAAAGAGAGGTGGCTTACAGCGGTTGCCTGCCTCTATTATCACGGGTAGTACCTCTCTCTCCACCACATCCAGATCGTCTATGCAGTCCTTGATCCTAACGTCTCTCTTAGGTGGATTAGGACACAATCGTGCGTAGCTTAGAAAGCTTGTGAGGAGAACAGTTATCGCGTAGTTTCTCATTCCAGCGGGCACTCCTCCGAGGGCTTCTTTAACGCACGGTGGAAACAACTCGAATCGGAGGGGCTGGGCTTCTCCTGAGAACCTTCCCAGACGCTCCTTAAAACGCTCCCTTGCGATTTCTCCCAGTTTCTCGTGGAGGAGTGAGTAATACTCTGGCAACTCATCCCTTATCTCGTAGAGCAGGTTTACGGAACGCTCAAGGTTCCTCTCGAAGGCCTTTTCCCACACTTTTATTGTCCCTTCCTCCGTGAGATAGGCGTATCCTTTTCTGATGTAAACCTCTTTTAGGGATCCGTCCCAAAGCCGAAGGAACGATGAGAGCTTTATTCTGTATTTAAGCATTCTCTTTTTTCTTTCCTCCTCGCCGAGTTCCCCATGGAGGCTTCTCTCGAGTATAGTCCTGTCCCTTTCGGGGATATCTAAGCGTTTCGTCTGCTCGAGAGGTATACTCAATCCAGAGACGTCACCGCTTCTCCTGATTCTCTCGGAGTATATCCTGAGGTTGGAGCGCCTCACAAGTTCCATCTCTATGCCGTATGGGGAGAATGCGAGTGCACCTAAAAGGGCGTAAAATGTCATGATGTCCTCGTGGTCACTCATGGTGAGAACGTCCTCTGGAATACTTTCCGCATCGAAAAGTTCCACTCTCTTCAGGGGC
>JALSNG010000066.1 GCA_026987155.1 Thermococcus sp.
TGGAGAACAAGTTCAACGTCAAAATGCGCAATGGAGCTCACGGCCAGGCGGTATATCAGGTAAACCACGTAGCCCATCGTTATAGTTCCTAGGGCCATGACCACGAGGTCAAATGTGAGACCGAGCCACTTCATGAGGATGCGCTCCACGACGGTAGGCTCCTTTTTCATCCCACCACCATCAGCCAAGAGTTAGGAGAGCCTAAAAAGTTTTCGTTTTAACTCTATCCGCCGGAATTATCTCCCCTATCCGCGAGGAACCTCTCGTGTTCGTCCTCCCTTTTTCTCTCCCTCGTGTATATCCACCCCATAACGGCAACCATCGCTGACATTCCGATAAGCATCTGCCATCCTAACTCCTTCAGGTCTATCGCCACTATCAGCTCCTTGACTATCACCAGAACACCTATCTCAACGATGTTTTTCATGGGCACGTGGTGGTATATGATGTACATTGCGATTATCTCAAAAATTTCAAGAAAGATCAGGATCAGCACTATCCCGTGGAGGGCATCCTCCGGACTAAAGCCGTGAAGTGATTGAAGTGCAAGGTCGATGATGAGTTTTATCACGTACAGCATTGTGAAGATTCCCAGCGCTATGACAACGAAGTCAAAGGTAACGCTCAGCCATCCAAGGGCCAGCTTTTCAAGAACTGTAGGATTTTCCCTCATGAAACCACCTACCTCTGAAGTTCATCCCCATTGTCTAAAAGGATTTCGACGTTTCAACCTTTGTTCTGAACAAACTGTGCTTAACCTTCAGTTCTTTTAACGTCCGTCGATTGACTTATCGTCGAAAGGAGAAGGGAAAAGTTATAACCGCTTTTACAGACGTAAAACCGTAAATGTCATCAGAGGTGATAAAAATGGTCGACACCAACATAGAGGCTCTTTTTAGACCGAAGAGCGTTGCCGTTATCGGCGCCTCTGAAAAACCCGGCAAAATAGGATACGCCGTTATGAAGAACCTTGTAGAATACGGTTATGAGGGCAGGATATACCCCGTGAACATAAAGGGCGTTGAGATAGAGATAAACGGAAGGAAGTTCAAGTCCTACAAGAGCATCCTCGACGTTCCAGATGATGTTGACATGGCAGTGATAGTAGTTCCCGCCAAGTTCGTCCCGGGTGTCGTTGAAGACTGCGGAAAGAAGGGCGTTAAAGTTCTCCCCATCATAAGTTCTGGCTTCGGTGAGCTCGGTGAGGAAGGGAAGAAAGTAGAAGAGCAGCTCGTTGAAATTGCCCACAGATACGGTATGAGGATCCTCGGTCCAAACATCTTCGGCGTTGTTTACACCCCCGAGAAGCTCAACGCCACCTTCGGCCCCACCGACGTTATGCCCGGACCCCTTGCCCTGATAAGTCAGAGCGGAGCCCTCGGAATAGCCCTGATGGGCTGGACAATCGTTGAAAAAGTTGGCCTCTCAGCAGTAGTCAGTATAGGAAACAAGAGCGACATAGATGATGCCGATTTACTCGAGTTCTTCAAAGAGGACGAGAACACCAAAGCCATTCTCATCTACATGGAGGGGGTAAAGGACGGGAGGAAGTTCATGGAAACGGCAAAAGAGGTTAGCAAAGTGAAGCCGATAATCACGATAAAAGCCGGAAGGAGTGAGCGCGGTGCCAAGGCAGCTGCCTCCCACACCGGTTCTTTGGCTGGAGCCGATAAAATATACGAGGCAGTTTTCAAGCAGAGCGGCGTTTTGAGGGCTCTCACAATTGGGGAGGCATTTGACTGGGCGAGAACGCTGAGCAACCTGCCAGAACCAGAGGGTGAAAACTTAGTTATACTCACGAACGGTGGCGGTATTGGAGTTATGGCCACCGATGCGGCAGAAGAAAGCGGTCTCCACCTCTACGACAACCTCGAAGAGCTGAAGGTATTCGCCAAGCACATGCCGCCCTTTGGAAGCTACAAGAATCCCGTCGACCTAACGGGCATGGCCGGTGCTGAGTGGTATGAGGGAGCCATAAGAGACGCCCTCGCTCATCCAGAGATGCACAGCATAGCGGTTCTATACTGCCAAACAGCAGTGCTCGACCCAAGGGACTTGGCTGAGATAGTTATCCGCGAGTACAACGAGAGCGGAAGGAAGAAGCCCCTGGTTGTGGCCATTGTCGGGGGCATAGAAGCCAAAGAGGCTATAGACAGGCTCAATGAAGAGGGAATACCAGCGTACCCAGAACCAGAAAGGGCAATAAAATCCCTCGCGGCGCTCTACCGCTGGAGCAGATGGAAGGCCCAGCAGAGGGAGTGACTTTCTTTCTTTTCTTCACACATCAATTGAACGTTCTAACTTTTCTTGAACTTATCCCTCATCGCTATACACGAACTTCAGCTGTTTCGTCGCGTTGAGTATCTCGTCGGCAAGCTCAGGTGGTATTTCCCGTGGATCTCCAAACTTATAAAGTTCCATACTCATGTTTGAGACTTCCTTGAAAAGTTCTAGGTTTTCTTTAATGGTTGCCGTTTTGTTTATCTCCTCCATTGCAGGAATAGTTAACAAGAAACCCTCCAGCTTTATGAAGGCCTCCCAAAGCTTGCGGTATTTCTCGTGGTCGCCTCCGGTGCAGTAATGAAGAAACATAAAGACGTTCCCAACGTGCCTCGCTCTCACGTAATAGCTGCCGGCATATTCGTCCAGAGTATCCTCAGAGGCGTTCTGCTCTAGAAGATATCCAAAGGCATTCCCCATATAGCCTAGCTCGAACAAATCCTCTGCCACAGTTAGGTAAACCATGCCCCAGCTCTGGTCATGAACTGCCTCTTGAATTTCCAGCTCCCTTTCGGTTTTCTGCCATGAGTACAAGGAGAACGTGGAAAAGACGAGGAGTGCCACCAAAGCTACAACACAAAGCCTCTTCAACGGCCACACCTAACAACACTATAGCAGGGGATCTTATTAATGTTACTTGGATTATACTGAATTCACGTTCAAAATACCAAAAGGATTTAAGGAACTTCTCAAAATCTATAGATGCTGATGCCCCATGCAATGGGAACGCGATCTGTACTCACATTTCAAAATGACCAAAAGGATAAGAACCGCCTTTATAATCCTCGGCCTACTGATCACTGGAATGGGAACTGCTCAGACACTCTTGGATTTTGAAATGAGGTACTTGGAAACGTTTGGATCTTTTCCCGTTGAAACCGATCCTTTAGCACTCTTTTACTTGACACTCTCCTACCTCTTCTGGGGCATTTTCTTTCTACTTGCAGGATTCACCGTGGAAAGGTTGCTAAACTTCCAGAGTGCCAGGGCGTTTATCTGGGGTCTAATGCTCCTACCCTTAATTTACGGAGTTCTCAGATTCGCGCTCGCTGTACTTCTGAACTTGAACCCTTATGTGATTTACCCGGATCTTATTCAATATTTGCTCGTAATGGTGGTTCTCATTGTCACATACCTTCTGACCAGGTACGTCTTTAAGGAGAATGAAGATACCAGCTGTAAATAACCAGGGAGGCAATGGGCATGCTCATCGCCCTCATCTCCGACATCCACTCGAACCTTGAAGCTTTGAAGGCAGTCTGGCGAGAGGTAAAGAGCTCCGATGTAATCCTCTGCATGGGCGACCTCGTAGGTTATGGAGCGAGCCCAAACGAGGTCGTGGATTTCGTAAGGCAGAAGATGGGGAAAAGAAACTTCCTCTGTGTCAGGGGGAATCACGACAACGCTATTGCATTCGGCGCCGAGTGGGGCTTCAATCCCTACGCGAGGCAGGCAGTGAGGTGGCACCAGCGCGTTATGAGCGTGGAGAACCTTGAGTTCCTCAGAAGACTTCCCGTACGGCAGCTCTTTACGGACGATACCGGTAGGAGCTATCTCCTCATTCACGGCTCGCCGAGGGCACCGCTGGACGAGTACCTCTTTCCCTGGCTTTCAGAGAGCGTGTTCAAAGCTGTCCTGGGATACGTCAGACAAGACGACCTGCTCGTTGGGCACACCCACGTTCCGATGCTCAAGTGGACAGGCAGAAGGAGGGTAATAAACCCCGGGTCAGTGGGTCAACCCCGCGATGGGGACTGGAGGGCCGCCTACGCAACACTCGAGACCGAAAAAGAGCCCCCAAACAACGTTGAGTTTCACAGGGTGGAATACAATGTAGAAAAAAGTGCCGAGAGGATAATTAAGGCAGGCCTTCCGAGGTTCCTGGCGGAGAGACTCTTTGAGGGTATTTAAAGCCCCCCGGTTCTCTGGGGCCTCTCCTGTCCTTCTCCCATGGTAGCCTCCTGCCCTTGTACCCTCTTCTTTATTATGGCAGGTTTCCTCAGCTTGGATTTGACAGCAAGCTTTGTCGAATCGATTATTATAACCTCCCCTATACTTTTGACGGAACTGACCGGTATGAGCAGTAAACCCTCGTGGTCAGTAACGAACTCGCTCGTGTCGAGGTCTTCATCGGGTTCGGCGACTATTACGAGAAGATCCCCCGTTTCCTCATCAAAGCTGAAATCATAAACCCACCCAAGTCTTACACCGGTGTCCGTAATCAGCTCCACATCCCTAAGCTTGGATGCCATTATCCTGACCATCTTCTCCACCCCTCAGTTCAATCGTGTAATCCATTGGTCGGTAACGTATAAAACTTTTTCCAATGAAAAAGTCAGAAGGTGAAGTAATCAACCCCCTTACCCTTCTCGCCACCACCTTTCCTCTGCTGTTCGAAGTTCTGGTAATAGTCAACCATGTAGGGTGTTATGCTGGGTTTCACTTTCTTCAGCGCCCTTTCGAAATCGGCTCTCGAAACCCTGAGCCTCTCAAGGAACTGCTCGTCCTCGGATTCCACCATTTCCTCCGGCAGAGAAGCCATCACACGCCTCATGGCTATAAGGGCAGCTTCTCTAACGAGAGCCTCAAGGTCGGCGCCGGAATACCCCTCTGTCTTCTTTGCCAGCTCCTCAAGCTTTACATCTTCGGCGAGAGGCACGCGCCTCGTGTGAACCCGAAGTATCTCCAGCCTGGCCTTCTCATCTGGCGCTGGAACGAGTATCAGCCGGTCAAAGCGCCCAGGTCTCAGTAAAGCTGGGTCGAGTATATCGGGCCTGTTGGTTGCCGCTATCACAACCACCCCGCTGTTGCGCTCTATGCCGTCCATCTCTGTCAAGAGCTGGTTGATGAGCCTGTCCGTAACGCGGCTCATGTCGCTTCCCCTGGCCGGTGCTATCGCGTCAATTTCATCGATGAACACCACGGTCGGAGCGGCTTGGCGAGCCTTTCTGAATATCTCTCGTATCCTCTTCTCGCTCTCGCCGACCCATTTGGAGAGAACCTCCGGGCCGCGGATGCCGATGAAGTTGGCCTCGCTCTCCGTTGCGACCGCCTTAGCGAGGAGCGTCTTGCCGGTTCCCGGCGGACCGTAGAGGAGCACTCCCCTCGGCGGTTCAATACCAAGCCTCCCGAAAGCTTTGGGGTACTTCAACGGCCATTCAACTGCCTCGCGTAGTTCTTCCTTAACTTCTTCGAGGCCGCCCACATCCTCCCAACGGACGTTGGGCATTTCGATCAAGACTTCCCTGAGTGCGCTCGGCTCGACCATTTTTAGCGCCTCGTAGAAGTCCGCCTTTCTAACGCGAAGTTCCCCAAGGACTTCTGGAGGAATCCTCTCGTGTTCGGGGCTTATCTTGCCCTCATTGATGAGCCTCCTCAGGACGACCATCGCCGCTTCTCTCGCGAGAGCCGCCAGATCTGCTCCAACGAATCCGTGAGTCTTCTCGGCGATTTCTTCAAGCATCCTGTCTATCAACCTGCTCCTGACCTCAGGATAGACCTCGTTTTCGCTCTTGAGGGCTTCCTTGATCTCTCCCTCACTCCTCGCACCCTCGACCCTTTCGATGAGTCTCTCCAGCTTGCTTCTTTCAAAGGCCTCCCTCTTTATAAGCTCCCGGAGAACCCTTAAAACAGTGGTCTTGTCGTAGTCCGGCTCCAGGGGCATTCCCCTGGTGTGTATCTGGAGTATCTCCTTCCTGCCGGCCTTGTCCGGAACGCCAACCTCAATCTCTCTATCAAAGCGCCCTGGCCTCCTAAGAGCCGGATCCAATGCATCCGGCCTGTTGGTTGCGGCGATGACTATGACCTTTCCGCGCCCCTTCAGCCCGTCCATCAGGGTAAGTAACTGTGAGACAACTCTTTTCTCCACCTCTCCTACAACCTCCTCTCTCTTTGGCGCTATCGCGTCAATCTCATCGATGAAGATAATGCTCGGGGCATTATCTTCAGCCTCCTTGAATATCTCCCTAAGCCTTTCTTCGCTCTCCCCATAGAATTTGCTCATTATCTCCGGCCCGTTGATGGCTATGAAGTGAGCATTCGCCTCGTTGGCAACTGCCTTGGCCAGTAGAGTCTTACCCGTTCCCGGCGGACCGTAGAGGAGAACACCCTTAGGCGGCTCAATGCCGAGTCTTTCGAAGAGTTCGGGGTGTTTAAGCGGTAGCTCAACCATCTCACGTATCTTCTGGATGGCATCACTCAAACCGCCGATGTCCTCGTAAGTTACCTCGGGAATAGCCTCCTCGCGCACTTCAACGGCCTGCGGCAGAACCTCCACCTCGGTGTTGTAGGTTATCTGGACTATACCCTTTGGAACCGTACTGACAACCACAAACTTGAGCTCCCCGAACCCAATGGGCATTGCCTCGAAGAGACCGCGAAGAAGTTCGTCAAAGGGGGAACCACCGTAATAACCCTCGCTCCTGTTGCTCGCCACAATGAGGTCGCCTTTGACCAGAGGCCTTCCGAGAAGGTTCTGCTTCACCATGTCCCCAGGAATCTGGATAAAGACCCCCTTCTGGGCAGGAGCCAATACAACTTTTTTGGCCTCCTGAACCTCGGCCTTCCTGACGGTCACGTAGTCTCCTATGCTCACCCCCGCGTTCCTTCGGATGTACCCGTCCATGCGTATTATGTCGAGCCCTCTGTCGTCGGGGTGGGGATTGGAAACTATCGCGGCCGTTGAGCGCTCTCCGATTAGCTCAACTATGTCCCCTGGCTCAACGCCAAGCTGCTTCTGGTACTTCCTGTCAAAGCGTACTATCCCTCGACCAACGTCCCGCTTGAGGGCCTCGGCAACCCTAAGCTTTATCTTCTCATACCTCTCATCCTCCTTCTTAAAGATCATTTTGATCGCCTCCCGTGCCGTTGAATTGCCTCTTCAAGGGTAATCCTCCCGAGAGCAACATCCCTCGCGAGTTTCGAGGGTATCGTGATATTACCACTTATCTCACGGCTCCTTCTTTTTATATCCTCTATCTCGCGCCTCGTAGGTTCTCTTACATCAAGGAGCTCACCTATCGTGACCTCCCTACCCTCCCGGAGCCCAATGTTTATGGCAGCCACGATGTCCTGAACCTGCGAAACCTCTACACCACCAACCTTTGGGGTCGTTCCCCATTCATCAACGAGAATAACCCTGTAGTCGTGACCCAACACCTTCTCAAGAGCCCTGAGCATAAGGGCCCTCTGCCTCTTAGCGCCATGCCCGATTTTAATTTTTGCATTGGGGTATTTTTTAAGAAGTTCGATAATCACATCCACATCCCTGGGACTTTTGAGGTGATGGACTTCTATAATCCTATTGTCCGCTACAACGCAGAGACCGGGCCTCTCCCCTGGATCAATGGCCACATAAACCCTCCTAAACCTTCTCCCCTCCAGCCTTGCAATCAATTCGTCCATAAAATCATCGTCCCTCACTATAACCTTGACCGGAAAATCCACATTGCCCTCATCAGCCTCCCCCGTCAGCACAACCTCAACGTCGTAGGGAATCCTCTCCCCAACCCTCAAGCTGAGGAAGGGCACTCCGTACTCTTTCAGGAGCTTAACCGCCCTGTAATAAACCCTCGCATCATCGGTTACGACGGCCACCCTCATGGGAAATACTTCCCAAGGACGAATAAAAACCTTTCCAAATCGCCTTCACCACTCGGGCCCTTTTCAGGACAAAAAAGATTATAAGCAACAGGAGAAGAAAAAAGTGGGGGACTTCCCATGCAGCCTCCAAAGAAAGAAAAACACCCTATTGAAGAAGAATGGGAAGACGAGCTCTTTGAAGAAGATGAGGATTGGGAAGAAGAGTTTGAGGAGGACTGGGAAGAAGAATGGGAAGACGAAGACTGGGAAGAGGACGACGAGTGGTAGTCATCCATCGCTCTTTTTTCTCCCCCTGCCCCAGCCGACCCCTGCCGTGAGGATTCTCTCCGTTGAGAACAGCCATGCCGTGGCGTAGAGTATAGCGACCGCCACTACCGTTAGGTAAGCCATGCTTATCGCTATCGGCGTGTAGCTGCTGAGGAGGACGTAGCGGTAGTCCACGACGGGGTGTGTGAAGGGCACCGCCAGCAGAATATATTTGACGACCGCTGGGAGGTCGTTTATGTCGGTGTACATCAGCAGGAAGGCCGGGAACGCCAGGGGCAGGATAACCGCGCTGACCAACGTTGTAGCACTCTGCACATCTTCCGCAAAGGTCGCCACTATCATGGCTAAGCTGAGGGCGATTATTATCGTCAGGAACACAACTAGGGCAAACATCAGCGCCCCCGTTGCGGTGACGGACAACCCGAGATCTTCGAGGCTCACACCGCTCGAACCCAGCCCAAAGGAGCTCATGTAGTAGCGCATGCCCACCATGTAAGCTATGGCCGCTACCAGACCCATCATCGCTGTGCCGAATATCTTCGCCGCGACTATCTTCGTCCTCGCCACGGGGAGGGTGAGGAGCGTCTCCAGCGTCTTGTTCTCCTTCTCGCTCGCTATGGCTCCAGCCGCCATCTGGGAGGTTATCATGACCATCATGAAGACTATGAGCGGTATCGTGAAGGCCTGGGCCGCTATAACGCTCGAAACCGCGGTTGGAGATACATCCACGACCCTGCCGTTTATTACCGACCTGCTCTCCGTTTGTATCGGCTGTAGTATGGCGTCTGGATTGCCTGCGCCGAGGTTCTTCACCTTTATCCTGGCTATCTCGTCGCTAAGAACCTGGATGATGGAATTTATCCTGCCTTCGCTGACGCTCTCCTTTATGCCAGTGCTTATGCTCATAAATATGCCGTATACCTCAACCGTGGCCGTCTCGTTGGCCTGGAGCTTTGATGAGAAGTCGGGAGGAATGACCACGAGAACGTTCTGCTCCTTTTTTATTGCCCCCTGAATGGCCCCATCAAGGGAAGTCGCGTTAACAACAGTCACAGTCACGTTGGGGGCAACTTCCAGAGCCTTTATAAGTACCTTCCCGTAGGGCCCCTCATCAAAGTTCGCTATCGCCACATGGGTCTCTCCCTGGGCCTGCTCCATGCCGATGTTCACGGCCTTTCCCATCAGGGGAAGCAGTATCAGCGGGACGACCACGAGGCCAAAGACGAGCTTCTTGTCCCTGAAGAGGTTCCAGAGTTCCTTCTTTGCCATGACCCAGAAGTCGCTCAAGCTCCTTCACCCCCTATTGGCTCACCGATGTTCACTCCGACAGCGCGCATGAAGACCTCCTCGAGGTTCTGGGCATTGTAGCGCTCCTTCAGCTCCTTTGGCGTTCCCACCTCTACTATCCGCCCCTTGTTTATCAAAGCAACTCTGTCGCAGAGGAACTCCACCTCAAGCATGTTGTGGCTCGATAGAAGGAACGTTACGCCTTCTTTTCTCGCGAAGCGCCTTATCGTCTGCCGTATCGAGTATGCGTTCACGATGTCCAGTCCGCTGGCAGGCTCGTCCAGTATGGCCAGCTTGGGCTTTACCATCAGGGCCCTCGCTATGAGGAGCTTCCTCGTCATTCCCTTGGAGTACGTGGAAACCTTGTCATGCAACCTGTCCCCCAAACCGGAAAGCTTGACGCCGAGTTCGAGCATCTTTTTGGCTTTCCCCTCGTCCTTCGCGTACAGCTTCGCCATGAACCCGAGGTATTCGTAGCCGGTGAGGTTCTTGTATGCCCCAGCCTCCTCGGGCAGGTAGCTGATGATTTCCCTGACCCCGTCGGCTTCCTTCACCACGTCGTGGCCCGCTATTTCTGCCCTCCCCCCGGTCGGCTTGAGGAGGGTTGCGAGTATTTTCAGCGTC
>JALSNG010000067.1 GCA_026987155.1 Thermococcus sp.
GTCGAGGCATTCTCCTCAATTACCGCCATGCTGAAGGGGCTCTCTTCGAGGATTTGGGGTTTTAGCTCCTTTACCTTGATTTCAACGGTCTCTTCGTCCTTAACGAGACTCTTCAGGCCCCCAGGAGTGTCCATGGCTATTATCTTTCCGTGGTCGATGATCGCTATCCTGTCGCATAGCTCCTCCGCCTCGGCCATGTAGTGGGTCGTTAGGAGAACCGTCTTGCCCTCTTCCTTCACGAGCTTCTTCACGAACTCCCTAACGAATATCGCACTCTGCACGTCGAGGCCGAGTGTTGGCTCGTCCAGAAAGAGGACCTCCGGGTCGTTTATGAGCGCCTTGGCTATGGCTAAGCGTTGCTTCATGCCGCGGGAGAAGTTCATCACCAGGTCGTTTCGCCTCTCCCAGAGGCCTACAAGCTTGAGGAGGCTTTCTATTCTCTCCTTTTCCTCGCTTTTGGGAACGTAGTATATTCTCGCGAAGTACTTTAGGTTCTCGTAGGCTGATAGGCGCCAGTAGAGGGTTCTCTCGCCCTCGGCCACGAGGTTTATTCTCCTTCTGATCTCCCTGGCGTCTCTCCTTACGTCCAGCCCCAAGACCCTTGCAGTTCCCCCGCTGGGCTCTAGGAGTGTCGTCAGCATCTTTATCGTGGTTGTTTTTCCAGCACCGTTGGGTCCGAGGAGTCCGAAGAGTTCTCCCTTCTTGACTTTGAAGCTGACACCCTTTACGGCCTCCACCCACTCCACCTTTCTGAAAGGGAGGGGAATTTTCTTTGGATAACTTTTTCTGAGCCCTTTAACGTCTATCGCCCACATACCCCATCCCCTTGAGTTCATGAACCCCAACAAAACTTTGTCTCATAACGTTTAAATAATGGTGGGTGTATTAACCCCTATCCCTGAGAAACCCTTAAAAATCTGCTACCTAAAGGTCTTAGGTGGACCAAACGTTGTAAGGTGGAGGTGGGCTGCTTGGAAATCATAATCGATAACTTCAAGCCAAAGATTACGAGGCCTTTCAAAAGAAAGAACGAGTACTGGGTCAAGCTCATCCTGTCCGATGGTGAGGAGTACATAATGAAGTTTAAGACCCCTCTTGAGGCGGAAGACGCTATCTACGGCATGTTAGACGACCTTCAGGTCTACGGCGGCAAGGTGAAGCTGAAGCTCAGGGAAGGTAACGTTATAGAGAACATAGAGGTTCTTGAACTGTACAAACCTTCTGCCAAGGAGCTTCTCGACGAGTACTTCACCGACTGATTCTTATGCCCCTTTATGTTCATTGCAGTTGGATTTTTGACAATAACCTATATATAGCGGTGGAACCATAGATATATGTTGAGGCGTCCTGTGGGGGTAAATTAAGTGGGTTGAATATTCTTTGGAGGTCTTCAAGGTGGCAAGGCGGAGAAACAAGGAGCTGCTCGAATTCGCAATGGAACTTGGTGGTGAGGAGGCCGTTGAGGTAATCAGGGCCTTGGAAAAGAAAAAAGAAACCACTGATGAAGAACTCGCCGAAGAAACTGGGATTAGGGTAAACACCGTCAGAAAGATACTCTACGCGTTGTACGATGAGGGACTGGCTGAATTCAAGCGCATAAGGGACAAGGAAACCGGCTGGTATTACTACTACTGGAGACTTGAGACAAAAAAGCTTCCCGAGATTCTTAGGGCCAGGAAGATGGCCGAGCTCAAGAAGCTCAGGGAAATGCTGGAGGAGGAAACCGGTGAAATCTATTACTGGTGCGGCGAGGAGGGTCATCCCAAGCTCACCTTTGACGAGGCTATGGAATACGAGTTTCAGTGTCCCATCTGTGGCTCCATGCTTATGCAGTACGATAACACCGAAGTGGTTGAGGATCTCAAAAAACGTATAGAGGAGCTTGAAATTGAGCTTGGACTCAGAGAAAAGTCCAAGAGAAAGAGGAGTCGGAAAAAGGCCTCCTGATGTTTGAATGGAATGAACCTCGGGGATGGTGTCGATGGAAGATGTGGTTATTCTTGAAAAGGTTTATGGCGATAGGAGTGGCTTTTTGAAACTGGAAAGAAAACTGAAGTCCCTCCTTGGGGAACTCGATGTCGAGTGGAAAATTTCGGCCGTTACAAAAAACTGGGTTAAGGTCTCCCTCTCTGGGGAGGATGAGGAGATAAGCGCGAACATCATCCGTGAGGAGTTCGGTGAGGTTCCCTACAAACTGAGCGCGGTTAAAGAGGGGAAGACCTACCGGGGACGCTTTATAGACCTTGGCAAGGTTGGCTACGGCGCCTACGTGGACATCGGAATCTTCACACCCAGACCGAAGGATGCGCTGCTGCCCCTCTACTATCTCAAAGAGACCTTTGGTGAGATGCCGGTAAGGCAGATGATAAGGGACTTCGGCTGGGTGGACAACCTGCCCGTGGAGGTCGTCGTTACCAAGGTTGAGTTCGGTGCCAGGGAGGTCGAGCTGGCCTTCGGTGATGTTCAGTTAAAACGCATAAAGACCTGGCTCAGCGACGGCTACGACAAACTCTTCATTGCTGGGACGATAAGCGAGAACGTTGAAAAAGCCCTCATCAAAACGGGCCATGGGAGAGACGTGAAGCGCATAGAGGAGCTCGGCCTCATGGAAACCCTTCTGGTACTCAAGAAGGACACTCAGGCTCCGGGAATAATCAAGGAAATAGGCCCGCTTCTTCGTGGGACAGAAATAGGTGCCATCAAGTTCCGCTGAGGGAATTGACGCCTCTTGCAGTTAGTGCCGAGAGGCTTATCATAGCGTATGGGAAGAGGTAGGGGGATATGGGCAGGAAAAGGGTGTAGAGGACCGTGAGGATTAGGAGAAAAGGTGTATGTCCCCTTTTTCTCTTAAGAGACCCTCCGTGCTGTCCCACGTATGCCAGGAGAACTACCGCTGGAAGCCCTTGGAAGAGGAGGCTCACCCATCTCTCTGGTTTGGGGTCTGTGAAGTTCACGAAGGAGTTCAGGTATGGAGGAAACAGGGCGTAGAGAAGAACCGTGCCTGAGAGGCTTATCAGGAGATAGCCAAGATTTCTCAGGGGTCTTCCCGGAAAGGCAAGCAGAAATGCGAGGGGTATCAGAAGGACGTAGGGGTTTATCATGGTTGCCAGCAGGGTGAAGGCGGAGATAATGCTGATTTGAATCATGGTCTCTCTGGGTTCCAAACTAACTCTAAGGTTGCTTACTGTCCCGAGAACTGCAGCAAACGCTATCAATCCCACTGTTGTTCCATCTATATGAACCACTGACTCCCTGAAGATGGGGGAAACGAAAGTCAGGCCAAAGATTAGGAATCCCAGTTCACGGTACCCCCTCGGGGCAATGTAAAAAGATAGGCTCGCGAGGGAGAGGAGGAGAATCCAGTGCGCGAAGTTTAGATTCTCCTCTGTGGGTGGGACAACTTTGAAAAAAGACCCGAGGATAACCGATATGGGGCTCGATGCACTCCCTCCGGCCCATACGTTCAGCCCTCCGAGAAACTCCCTCAGAAATGAGTCGCTCATATTCAGATGGGGGGAGTTGAGGGACCACAAGAACATAAGGGAGACCGTCAATAGATAAAAGCTTCCGGCGTGGCTGCCTTTTTTTCTTAGGGGGATTCCAAAGAGGAGGGACGTGATGAGGAAGACTAAGAGGTATCCAGTCTTAGAAGCCTTCGGGGGATTCCAGAGGTTTGAGAAAGCCCTTTCCGTGAGGAAAATGTTGCTCTCGTTCCCGGTCACGAACACAACGTTGTTCAGTACTATTATTGAGGGGTAGAAGGAGTACCGTTCAGGGAGTCCGGTTCTCCACCATAGTTTTTCCATGAGTTCGTTGTTCTCGACGTTTCCCACCAGGACGAGGGTATCGTTCCCCCTCTCCTTTATGGTTGAGAGCTTTGAATCGACGTAGTGTCCCCATCCCCGCGCCCAGGTAGTGCTGCCGGAAACAACGGTGTAAGAAGAGTTGGAGATTAGGAAGGACGTGAAGGCATCCTGATTGGGGTAGTAGGCCAGTTTGGATGCAGAAACCAGGGGGAGGAGCATTATGAGCAACGTTGTTAACGCGAGGGCCTTTTTCATTTTCTCCCTCCTTAGGAGGGTACTTGGGGGGATTAATAAAGTTAATGGGTCCGGCTGTAGTCCTGGTCACTCTTCCCCGGGACCCTCTTCGCTCTTCATCTCCTCGAGCTTCTTTACGAGTTTCTCGACTATCTCCATGAAGGCCTTCGCCGCCACGGTGTCCTCGTAGAGAACTATTGGAATTCCCGCATCGCTGGCTTCCCTCGCTTTGAGGTCTATCGGCACCTCCCCGAGGAAGTCAACACCTTCCTTCTCGGCGAGCTTCTTTCCGCCACCCTTGCCGAAGATGTCTATCTCGTTGCCGCAGTGCGGGCAGATGAGGTAGCTCATGTTCTCGACGACAGCCACGTAGGGCACTTCCATCTTCTTCATCATGTTGACGGCCTTGCCGGTGTCGAGCAAAGCGACCTCCTGGGGAGTGGTGACTATTACCGCGGCGTCGAGCTTGAGGGTCTGGGTAACGGTGAGTATCTCGTCGCCGGTTCCGGGTGGGAAGTCGATTATCATGAAATCAAGCTCACCCCACTTGACGTCGCCGAGGAGCTGTTTTATTGCCTTGGTGACCAGTGCCCCGCGCCAGATTATCGGCTGGTCCTCTGGAACGAGGAACCCCATGCTCATGACCTTTATGGGTGTAATCTGTCCGAGGAAGTCGTTCATCGGGGGGAGCATCTCGAACCTGCCGTCTTCGAGTCTTTCTGCCAGTACATCGGCCTTTTCGACGCCGAGCATCTTGGCGACGTTCGGCCCGTGTATGTCGGCATCGAGAACTCCAACGTAATAGCCCTTCTTTGCAAGTGCGGCGGCGATGTTAACTGCAACGGTGCTCTTCCCAACGCCACCCTTGCCGCTCAGTACGGCTATCTTGTACTTCCACTTTTCCTGCTTCTCGTTTATCCTCTGGGTGAGGGGATCAGCGCCCAGTCCGCCTATGTTGAGGGTTGGTGCCTTGATGGTCATTTTAACACCTCCGGTTTTAGATGGTCTTAAGGACCTTAAAAGTTTTGTCCAAAATAGTGGCAACATTACACATATATGGGTATTTCAAATCGGGACGAGCACGGGAATCCCCCTGACTTCCCCCATCTCAACATCTGTCCCGTAAACCTCCTTGAATAGCTCCTTGCTTAGGATCTCAAAACCGCCGTCCACCACCTTTCTACCCCATTTTATGAAGATGAACCGCTTGGCGAAGCGTAGGGCGAGGTTAACGTCATGCATTACCGTTATAACGGTTTTTCCCTCCTTTGAGAGTTTCTTCGCAAGTCTCATAACTTGGAGCTGACTTTTCATATCGAGGCTGTTTGTGGGCTCATCCATCAGGAGAACGTCCGGTTCTTGGGCGAGTGCCCTCGCTATACTGACCTTCTGAAGTTCTCCCCCGCTTATTTCGTTCGTTCTCTTGAGGGCCAGCTCCACGATTCCAAGGGCCTTTAGAGCATCTTCAACTGCGCTCAAATCCCTCTCAGAGGGGGTCAATCCCATGTAGGGTCTTCTGCCGAGTAAAACCGTGTCAAAGACCGTTAAAAAGCCAGGTTCAATTCTCTGGGGAACGTAGGCGAGAATCCTGGAAAGCTCCTTGGGGGAATACTCATTTATCGGCTTGCCCCTCAGATAAACCCCTCTGCATTTTAGAATCCCAGCGAGGCACTTTAGAAGGGTGCTCTTTCCGGCACCGTTGGGTCCGAGGATGGAAATCAGTTCCCCCTCTTTCACCTCAAGCTCTATTCCCTTTAGGACTTCTTTATCGCCATAGGAGAACCGGAGATTCCTCGCTTCAATCATCGCTGCCCCTCCATCCTAACGAGCAGGTATATGAACGCCGGAGCTCCGAGGAAGGACGTAACAACGCCAACTGGGAGGTTCATTGGGGAAACCATAAGCCTTGCAACGGTGTCGGCTGAGAGGAGGAGCAGAGCACCGGCTAAGGCAGATAGCGGAATCAGAGCGCGGTAATCGCCCCCTGCAATCAGCCTCATCGAGTGGGGGGCAATAAGTCCAATGAACCCTATAACACCGACGAAAGCCACTGTAACCGAGGTTATGAATGCCGAAAGGAGAGTCCCGATCAATCTATCCCTCTCGATGTTCACTCCCACGCTTTTAGCTACTTCATCGCCCAGTGTTGATGCGTTGAGGTCCCATCGTTTGAGAATGAAGTAAATGAATACTACGGTAAAGGAAACCGTCATGATGGCGTTTTCACGCCAGGTTGCCCGTTCAAGGTTTCCGAAGCTCCAGTAGACCATTGCCGAAAGCTGGATTTCGTTGGCGAAGTACTGAACGAGGGTTGTTAGGGCCACATATAGGGAGCTCATGGCCACTCCTGCCAGGACTATAGCTTCCGGACTTAATCCACGGAGTCTCGCCAGCGTGAGGATAACGAGGGTGGCGCTTATCGCCCCGAAGAACGCGAAGAGAACAACCGCGTAGGGGTTACTGATAAAAACCTGTCCCGAGTTCAGGGAATAACCTGCCCCAAGGAGTATTGCTAAAGAGGCGCCGAACATAGCACCGTGGGAGACCCCCATCGTGAAGGGCGTTGCCAGGGGATTCCTCAGGTAGCCCTGGAGAACGGCTCCGGCCACTCCCATGGAGGCGCCAACGAGGATTCCCGCAACTATCCTCGGCAGTCTTATGCCGAGAAGGACAAGTCTCTCATCCCCGTTTCCTCCCCCGGAGAGAACGGCAAAGACTTCTCTGAGCGAAACGTGATATGGCCCGTTGGAAAGGGAGGCGAGCGAAACTCCTAACAGGGAGAGGAAGAGGATGAGCCCCATGAGGGCTTTTTTCTGCTGGTAGGTTCGGTAGTCCATAGCCATCACGGGTTCGTTGGTAGACCGTAGGTAACGTTTCCATTTGCGAGGTTTATCTTTCCAAAGCCGCCGAACTCCTTCGCGAGCTCGTTGTAGACCGGTTTTCCAACAATGAATGCCAGTACCTCGTTTGCCTTCTTCACAGGGTCTATGTTCTTGAACCTATCGGGGTAGATGACTTTTCCGATGTAGTATGCATCTGCAATCGCTATTCCGAGGTTGGTGTTGTAGAAGTTATAGGGTAAAACCCCGTAGACGTGGCCTTCTTTGACTGCCTTCAAAGAGTTGTAGAACTCCTGGTTGTTCCTGTAGTCGTCGAGGATTATCTTAAGCCCCCCTTCGTCAATGAAAATGTAGTCCGGATTCTCTTTCAGCAGAAACTCTCTGTCCACCTGGACCCATCCTTCCTTCTTAACCCCCGATGCGGCGTTGTTCAGATGGAGGACCGTAAAGGGTGCGTAGTCCGTGAAGGTACTCGTTATTCCGTGGGCACCTTTGTAGCCGATTCCGCCGATGTAAACTACCGGGCTCCTCGATCCCTTAGTGAGGTTCTCAAGGTAACTTTGCTGCCCTTCAATGAAATTTATCAGCTCTTTGGCCCTGTCCCCCTTATCGAGGATTTTTCCAGCCAATAGGAGAGAGTTGAAGAATGATTTATCTGTAAAGTTGTTCAGTTCTCCATAGCTCAGAACGACGACCGGAATTCCCGTCTTGGATTGAACCTCGTCCGCCGTTTTTTTGCTTACGAAAGACATGAATATTACCTGAGGGTGGACTTTTATCAGGGCTTCCATATCGGGGAGTTTTCCGGGACCCCCCGGGCCGATGACCGGCAGTTTGAGGAGCTCTGGATGAGCCAGGATATAGGGCCTTCCGTAGGGGAAGCGCTTTTCGAACTCCTCTATTCCAACAACGTCCCTGGTTGCGTTAAGATAGACGAGAATTCTGAGCGCTCCAGGCCCTACTGCCACAACCCGGGTAACGTTGACTGGGACTTCTACCCTCCTTCCGAGGGTGTCCGTTACGGTAATGTATTGGGAGCTCGTGCTTGAGCTCGTCATGGTTTGGGACGGGCTCAAAAAAGTGTTTGAACTCGGTGTTTCTATGCAGCCAGCCATCGAAACAGCGAGGAGGATCAGGAAGAGGGCGACGAGTTTTCTCATTCGTATCACCAAAACTAAAAAAAGTAGCACGCTTTTAACGGTTTTGGTTCATTGGTGTTATCAACCTATGGTTTCACACCAGCTCTCTCCCCGTTCCCGTCATGACCAGCTTGCCGTGTTTCACGCCCTTGAGGCTTAGGAGCCGGTCCGCTATCTCCTTTATCCTTTTGGCGTTTCCCTTTACTATCACAACTTCGAGGCAGTTGTGTTCGTCCATGTGGACGTGGATGCTTGAGACTATCTCCTGGAGGTAGTCGTGTTGCAAATCGAGGAGTTCCTTCACGACGTCGGCTTCGTCGTGGTTGTAGAGCATGGTTATGGTTCCGGCCACCTCCTTGTCTCCCGCTTCCCACTCGTGCCGCACTATAAAATCACGCATCATGTCCCGAATGGCCTCGCTCCTGTTGACGTAGCCCTTCTCTTCTATTATCCTGTCGAACCTGTCCAAGAGTTCCCCGGGAACGGAGACACCGAACCTTACGATGCCCATTCTCTCACCCCCACCTCAGGTTTGAAACTCCATCCTTTATAAGGTGTTACCCCAACTATGAATGGTGATACCATGCACGAGTGGGCCTTGGCTGATGCCATAGTTAGAACCGTCCTTGACTACGCGAACAGGGAAGGGGCGAAGCGCATTAAGGCGGTTAAAGTTGTCCTGGGCGAGCTCCAGGACGTTGCCGAGGATATAGTGAAGTTCGCGATGGAGCAGATGTTCGCCGGGACTATTGCCGAAGGGGCTGAGATAATCTTCGAGGAGGAGGAAGCGATCTTCAAGTGCCGTAACTGTGGCCACACTTGGAAGCTCAAGGAGGTCAGAGACAAGTTCGACGACCGTATAAAGGAGGACATACACTTCATTCCAGAGGTGGTGCACGCGTTTCTGGCGTGTCCGAGGTGCGGGAGCCACGACTTTGAAGTGGTACAAGGTAGGGGAGTTTACGTGGCCGGTATAATGATTGAGAGGGGTGATGAAGATGATTGACCCGCGCGAGATAGCTATTAACGCGAGGCTCGAAAAGGTGAAGAGAATCATCCCTGTCGTCAGCGGGAAGGGTGGAGTAGGGAAGTCACTGGTTTCTGCGACTTTGGCCTTAGCCCTTGCCGAGAAGGGCCACAAAGTCGGCCTGCTCGATTTAGACTTCCACGGGGCGAGCGATCATGTAATTCTCGGCTTCGAACCGAAGGAGTTCCCCGAGGAAGACAAAGGTGTTGTTCCTCCAACGGTTCATGGAATGAAGTTCATGACGATTGCATACTACACTGAGAACAGGCCAACGCCGCTCCGCGGTAAGGAAATCAGCGATGCCCTCATCGAGTTGCTCACGATAACGAGATGGGACGAGCTCGACTACCTGATCATCGATATGCCCCCCGGCCTCGGCGACCAGCTGTTAGATGTCCTCCGCTTTCTCAAGCGCGGTGAGTTCCTTGTCGTTGCAACACCATCAAAGCTCTCCCTCAACGTCGTCGAGAAGCTCATCCAGCTTCTGCTTGAGGAGAAGCACCGCGTTCTCGGCGTCGTTGAGAACATGGTTCTCCATCAAGAGCAACTCAACGAAAGCGATGTTAAGAAGCTCGCGGAGCGCTACAACGTGTCTTACCTTGCTGGGATACCTTTCTACCCAGAGCTTGAGTCTAAGATTGGGAACGTCGAGGAGCTCATGAAGACGGAGTTCGCCGGGAGGATAAGGGAGCTTGCCGGGAGGCTCTGATTTTCCATTCTATTGTTTCACTTATGAAAACTACAACTTTTCATCGTTTATAAAGTGGTGTAAACTCGGACTTTACACTAGAGGCCAAAGCTGTATTCATTCGTGGGCAAAAGG
>JALSNG010000068.1 GCA_026987155.1 Thermococcus sp.
CGCGAGAAAGGTCATCGAGTTCGCCAGCGCGAGGCCCAAAGAGAGGGAGATAATCATCATGGCGGAGAGGGTCACCGATGAGGCAAAGAGGCGCCTCTGGGACTACGCGAGGGGAGTTCAGCTGATGGCCGACATGACCGGCGAGGACAGGATCGTAAGGATCGAGATTCTTGAAGGCTACGTAAGCGAACACGTTAGGGGCGTTGATGTGGATTCAATCCCTAACCGGGATTAGGTACACCTTATCCAGCTTTCCTTTGTCCCCATAGATTCCAAAAAGGAGCCATCCTCCCCTGTAATCGGCCTTAGCATGGGAAATGTTGTTCCCTATATAGCAACCCTTTATTTTCACCAGCTCCCTCATGCCGTTTTTCAGGAGATAAACATGTGTCCAGCGCTCCAAATTGGGGTCCATATAAACGTTAAAGACCAGTAAGTTCTTGCCCCCCTTAATAAATGTCCACGGTATGTCCAGCTTTTCGTCAAAAACATTGAGGAACGTCCCATTGATGGAATAAACCTTTACGCCCAGGTTGGAAGCTCCATAGATACTCCCGTTCCAAAAAACAACGTCCCAGTAGCAACTTCCGTTGTCTCGGTTCCATACCATTTTTCCGTCCTTGATTAGGCTCAAACCGAATTCACAATCCGCATAGGCCACGTATGTTCCGTTGGGGGTCTCTAAGATATCTAACCCTCGTGGTGAACCATGAGGAAACTCTAGGCTCCAGTTGGTGCCGTCAAAACCAAGGTAGAAGATTCGGGAATTAAGGGTTCCAGCTGAGAATAGATAGTCCTCCATTAGGTAGATCCCCTTCGTGGATAGTCTCATCCCCACTATCCCCTCACCTGTTCCATTGATGACAGGGGTTCCGTCAATGGAGAAGACGTAGAAAGCGCTCTCCGAACCGCGTATTCCAAAGCCGACGTATTTGGAATCCTCCGTGAAATCAATTGAGGTCCACCCGACACCTCTCCACCATGAGCCGATTTTTCTTTCCCAGAGCAAAGTTCCATTCTCCCCGTAGAGCATGGCCCTGGTAGCGGTTAGAACTCCCAGATATTTCCCATTTGGCGAAACCTTGGCGTAGAGAACATCGTCCCAGTAAGTTCCGTCCTTTCCAAAAGTAAGGTTCCACAGCTGTGTTCTATTAGGGGAATAAACCGCCAAAAATCCCATATCAGTTAGCGGAACGTTGGAGACAACCACGACTCTTCCATCTGGGAAGAAGGAGAGTGACCTTACATTGTATGCCTCCAGAAGTGGTTTTGGTTGAGAAATGCGGTACCAGTAAATTCCGCCGAGGACAGTTAGAGTGAGCATGATAATAACAATAGGAAGTTTTCTCATCAGCTCCACCTGAAATATTAAATGAGGAACGTCCCAAAAAGTTTTCCAAAGTTTTAAATGCCTTTGTGGGGGAGGAAAGTACATGAAGCTCGTGATGGCCGAGGTCTTTAACAGCTGGCAGGGTGAAGGGGGGAGCGTTCCCGGCAGTGCCTTCGGCAGGAGGCAGATCTTCGTCCGCTTCGCCGGCTGCGACCTTCATTGCCAGTGGTGCGATTCCCGCGAGTATATCAACGCTTCCCGCGTTTCCCGCTGGAGATATGAGGTGGAGCCATTCACAGGGAAGTTCGAGTACAGACCAAACCCCGCTTCAATTGACGATGTCGTTGAGGCTATTCTACGCCTCGATACCGACGACATACATTCGATAAGCTACACAGGCGGCGAGCCGACGCTCCAGATAAGGGCGCTCAAGGCGCTTATGGAGAAAATGAAAAGCCTCGGCTTCGACAACTTCCTGGAAACCCACGGCGGCCTTCCGGAGCTGATTAGGGAGGTTGTCCACATTACCGATTACGCGAGCGTGGACATAAAGGACGAGACTTCCAAGGCAACGGAGGACTGGAGGGCTTTGGTTCTCCGTGAGGTCGAGAGCATAAGGGTTCTGAAGGAAGCTGGCACAAAGGTTTACGCCAAGCTCGTCGTTACATCGGAGACGAAAATCGAGAACGTCCGCTGGTATGCGGAGCTTTTGAAAGGTTTGGCCCCACTCGTAATCCAGCCGAGGGAGCCGATCGAGATAAGTCAGGAAAAGCTGATGGAGCTCTACCGTGAGGCGGCCCTGATTATGGGGAGGAAGAACGTCGGCCTGAGCTTCCAGGTTCACAAGTACCTCAACGTGCTTTAGTGATCCAGAATGCCAGTGCGCTCGCAATGTGGATGAATCCGCTGACGATCAACGGCAGTGAAAGAGAGTCCTGAAAAAGTATTCCCCCAAGGAGCTGACCCCCAGAAAAGGCCGCGGTCCAGCCAAATCCCTTGAGGGCAAGTGCAGTAGCCCTCTCCTTTTCGCTGAAGTGCGAGACGTAGTAAGAATCCCATATGGGGACTTCAGTGTTAACCAGAAGCATCCGCGTAATATAGAGGGCCGTTGCGACCATGAAAGACTCCACAAAGGGCATACCAGCTATCGTGAGACCAGAAATTGCCGTAAAGGAGATTATCAATGCCTCGTCGCCGGTTCTTGACACTATAAGGGGGGCCAGGAACGATCCGAATCCCATAACAAACTGTAGCAGGGTGAACACCATGCCAACGTCCGTTATGGACATGCCGTAGCTCTCATTGAACCAGAGCCCCATGTAGGGCAGGACTATCCCACCGGCAAAGCCTATCAGGGCTATGGGCGTTACGAGGAGAAGCACCCTGCGGAGCATGCGTACTGTGAGAGCGAGCCGGTTCTTTTTAGCTGGACCATCTTCGTGAACGAATAACATTATAATTCCCTGCAGGGGAATGAAAAAGGCGGCGACGATAAGAGCCCCACGGTAGCCTATCCATTGTGACAGGTAGCCTCCGAGAAGGATCCCCAAGGCCCCTCCAATGGTAGCCATACCCCAGTTTACCGAGAACAGGCTGTGCCTTCCTCCCTCCGGAACGGCTTCGCTGAGGAGTGTCATGAAGGCTGGTGTCTCAAGGGCCACGCCAATACCAAAGCTCAGGGATGCGAGGAGGAGAAGCGGGTAGGTTGGAGCTATGACGTGTATAACTCTCGTAACCATGAAGAAGACTACGGCGAGGTATATCGTCCGCTTATACCCGAGTTTCAAAGTTAAGGGGCCCGAAAAAAGGAACATCACAGCCTGTGAAGCGGAGAGCAACGAAAAGATCACGCCGAGGTCTTCATAAGTGTAGCCGAGATGGGTAAAATAGAAGGGCTGGACGAACCACGCCATGCTTCCCCCCAACCAGGCGATGAAGTAGTACAACACGAGAATGTGATGGTTCTCCACTTTCATATCACCAACGGTGATAGAGATTCTTAAAAGCATTGTGGAAAAGCCGAAGGGGGCTGTGATGACATTGGCCTTTGGGGTGAGCGATGCCCGGGATCGACGGTCTGAGCCTCCGTCAAATTTTTAAGGCGTCTCTTTTAGTAACTCTTGGAAAGATTAAGGGGGTGATGCCATGCCGGTAATTGAAGAGGTAACTCCGAGGAGCTTTGAGAGGATTGGCATGCACTCCCACATAAGGGGCCTTGGCCTCGACGAGAACGGAAAGGCCAGGTTCATGGGAGATGGAATGGTCGGACAGGTAAAGGCGAGGGAAGCGGCTGGAATAGCCGTTGAGCTCATCAAACGCGGCAAGCTCGCAGGCAAGGGGATTCTCCTCGTAGGCCCGACGGGGAGCGGTAAGACGGCAATAGCCATGGGCATAGCGAGGGAGCTCGGCGAAGACGTTCCCTTCGTCCAGATAGCGGGGAGCGAGATTTACTCTGCTGAAGTCAAGAAGACCGAGTTCCTTAAGGAAGCTTTGAGAAGGGCCATAGGCGTAAGGATAAGCGAGGAAAGGAAAGTTTACGAGGGTGAGATAAAGAAAATCGAGATAAACAGGACGAGGCACCCGTTCAACCCCTACGTCGAGATTCCTGAGAGCGTTACGATAACCCTCCGCACGAAGGACGACGAGAAGACAATAAGAGCGGGCAGGGAGATAGCCTACCAGCTCATGGAGATGGGCGTCGAGGAGGGCGACGTCATACAGATTGACGCGGAAACGGGAAGGATTTCAAAGATAGGCACCACGAAGGAGGAAGAGGGCCTGTTCTTCAAGCGCAGGGTGAACCTGCCGAGCGGCCCGGTTCTCAAGATAAAGGAGTTCACCTACACGGTAACCCTCCACGACTTGGATGTGGCGAACGCCCGCGGAAACATTTTCGGCCTGCTCTTCAGCACGGGGGCGGAGATAAGCGACGAGATAAGGCAGAGGGTTGACGAGACCGTCAAGAAGTGGATCGAAGAGGGGAAGGCCAGCCTCGTGCCTGGGGTTCTCTTCATTGACGAGGTTCACATGCTCGACATCGAGGCGTTCTCCTTCCTGGCCAGGGCAATGGAGAGCGAGCTGGCGCCGATCCTTATCCTGGCAACCAACAGGGGAAGGACGAAGATAAGGGGCACCGACCTTGAGGCCCCGCACGGCATTCCAATAGATATGCTCGACAGACTTTTGATAATCAACACCGAGCCCTACAGGAAGGAGGAAATCCGGGAGATAGTCAAGATAAGGGCTAAGGAGGAGAAGATCGAGGTCAGTGAAGATGCAATAGAGTACCTCGCGGAGCTCGGCGAGAAGACCAGCTTAAGGTATGCAGTCCAGCTCCTCGCCCCGGCGAGCGTCTTGGCAAAGGGCGGAAGAGTGGAGAGGGAGCACATCGAAAAAGCTAAGGAGTACTTCGCGGATTTAAGGAGAAGCATGGAGTTCGTGGAGAAGCTGGAGGGCATGCTTCAGTAAGTTTTTAACCTTCTTTCTAAACTTTTCGTGAACAATTGAACTCTGAGGTGTAAGAATATGAGGCGCCTCCTCATTGCACTTCCATTTCTCGTTTTGGGTCTTTTCTACCTGTTCATGGAACTCAGGGTGGACTACCTCATGGTGGTTCTCCTCGGCTGGCTCACCTTTGCCCTTGAATATCGCTATGGCGGCGAGAGCAGGGAAGGAGAAGAGCTTGTTGCCTTCAGCGTCTCGGCCTCAATAGTTATTGCTCCCCTCCACGTGACCTTTGCAGAGGTCTTCGCTGCCTTCATTTTCATGATGGAGGTTGCAAGTCTGTTCGCAAAGTTCAAGCTATTTAGCCGTTCATGATTTCCGTAAGCTTCCTGCTGAGCTTCAGGTGGAACTCGAACTCGTGATATGCCCTGTTCTCCGTTGGGAAGACCAGTTTAAGCTCGTTCAGCCCCTGCTTCCCCCCAAACTCGCCGAACACAGTTATCCCATTCACCTCGATGACGCCGAAGACCGCCGCGAGGTTGAAGATCAGCGTCCTGAGCTGGTAAGCGGTAACGTCGTGCCCCCCAAGCTCTCTGCGCGGATACTTGAAGAGAAAGTACTCTAAACCTTCCATCTCGGCAACATCTGTTATCGCTATGTCGGCCGTCAGGAAGACCAGCAAAGTTGGCGTCATGTTGTCGTAGTGCTTGAGAGACTTGACGATTATCTCGTCGTTGTTGTGCGCTTTCTCGTTTACGCTCTCCGCTATGATTATCCTGTCCTTTAGCCTCTCGAACTCCTTTAGGGCTATGTAAGCGGCCTTTCTGCTCTTTTTCGTCCTCCTGTTGCTGAACTCCTTCAGCAGGCTTCCGTTCCTCACCTCGCGCCTCATCTCCTCCAGCTCCCTGTGGCGGTACTTGTAGTTCATCGCGTTTTCTATCTCCTTCTTCACCCCCTCCGCCACGACTATCTGATACTTCTCGAGGGGCCGGAAGCCAGAGATGAAGCGGTGGTAAAAGAGGTTCGTGTCCGGGGCAAAGGCGACGCCCTTTTTGAGCCTCTCGTAGAGCTCAAGGTTCTGGAGGAACTCGTCGAGGTTATCGTAGAAGTCGCTCCACGTTGGCAGTTCGTGGGAGAGATACTCAGGAACCTTTGCGTTGAATTCCCTTTTGCCAGCGATGACCTCAACGCGGTAGCCCCTCTCTATCGGCTTTGCCCTCAGAAGGGGGAGGTCGTAGAGTGGATAGCTCACGCTAATCTCGCCGAGAACGTTGATTAGAACCTGGAGCTCTGGCTTTTCAATAACCTCAATAGGGGACCGCATCTTTATCACCCAGGAAGTTCTTGAGACGCTGCATGTGGATGGGTATCATCATGTAGGGCCTGTCCGGGAAGTCCATGTCGAGGAGTGCCATGTAGATTATCTCCCCCACCGGGAACTTCCCGAGCAGAACCACTGCAGCGGTGGCGAGGGCCTTTCGCCCGGACGTTATGTCCAGGTCTATTGTGTAGCCTTCATTTTCAAGGGTCTGGAAGAGCTCCGTGAACCTTCTGTCGGCCTCAATGAAGCTGTTGTCAGGGATTACGATGGTCTCGATCTCGGGAGTGAAGTTGTAGGCCCGCGATATTGCTTTTATTGCCTCCACAACTTTGGGGAGCTTTTTGCGGTACGTCTCTTCCGTGAATATAAAAATCCTGTCCGGTTTTCTCCCCCTTGAGACGACCGTGTAGTAGGTATTCACCAGTGCCCATTCCGAGCGGCCGAGTAGGGTTATGTAGGCAATCTTCATAGACCACGCCCCCACACGTACGCTAAAGCACCGTAGGCTATCGCTAAGATGAACGGAGCCGCTGAGATTCGCCCCTTGACGGTCCTGTATGCGAGCAGGAACGGAATCAGTGCCATCACGAAGTACTCAGCGCCCCATACCTCGTAAATCCCAAAGCCTGTAACGGCAAAGAGGAAAAGCATGGACACAAACACCCCCGCGGGAACGGTTAAAACCGTGAGCATGAGGACATCAACAGCTTTGCCCGATTTTCTCTCTGGGATTAAGACTATCCAGAAAAGGAAGGCCAAAACGGTGAAGTGGAGAAGCAGTTGCGGGAACTCCACGTCAAGGTTCGGCTCTCCCCTCGCGGGCAGGTAGTAGAAAAGAGCCGCCCCGAATGTATAGGCAAGCGTCATGATGAGCGAGATTCCCCACTTCATGTGGGGGGAACCCTCGGCTTTCATCCGTTCACACCTTCACTCAATTAGCACCATCCCGTACAAAACGCTTTCGGAGAAGTTTATCACCACCAGCCTTCCAATCTCGATGCCGATGGCGTCTATGCTCGGCCTGACCTTGGTTGGAAGCCTGCATGGCTCGCCCCTCTCGAAGGGACAGTCGTCGCAGAGGTTGCAGGAGCCAGGGAATAAAGCGAGGGCATACATTTTTCCCTCCCGGAAAAACTCTTCCTCCCTCTTCAGCAGGTACAGGAGGGCTTTCCGCTTGTCCTCCTCAAAGCGCCCCATGTCTATCTCAAATTTTATTATCAAAGCCTTTTTGAAGTGTCGCACCCAATCCCTTGCCTCCCGCCAGTCCGGGACGTGCGGCGGACAGTTTAATCTTTTGCCGTACATCGGACAGGAGCGGCACTTCCACACTGGCCTGGGCGAGACGACTATCTCATCGGCTGGAATTTCCCTCTCCCACAGTACCTTCATGGGGCATCAAGAGAAAATGGGGAAGGAGCTTAAAAATCAATCCATCAGCCTGCCGCCGTTGACGTCTATTACCTCGCCGGTTATGTGGTCGTTTTCGAGGAGGAAGATCACTGCATGAGCTATCTCCTCCGGCTTGGCTATCTCCCCGGTCAGGGAGAGCGAGCGGAGCCTTTCCTTTATCTCCGGACTTATCAGCTCTGTATCAACGGGACCAGGAGCAACTGCGTTGACGAGGATGTTGGGAGCGAGATGCCTTGCGAGATTGAAGGTGAGGGCTATCAGTCCGCCCTTCGATGCCGCGTAGTGAGGGCCAACCGTTCCGCCGTCCTTCCCGGCTATTGAGGCTATGTTGACTATCTTTCCCTTCTTCATGTACCTGAGAACCTCCTGGGTAACTATGAAGGGCCCCTTGAGGTTGACGCTTAGAACCGAGTCCCAGTCATCGTCGGTGACCTCCATGGGCTTCAGGGCCCTTCCAAGTATTCCAGCGTTGTTAACGAGGACATCTATCCTTCCGAAGTGGCTGATGATCCCTTCGACCATCCTTCTGACCTCCTCGCGGTTGCTTACGTCGGCCTTTACTGCAATAGCATCGACTCCGTAGGATCGGCAGAGCTCGGCGGTCTCTTCTGCCTTTTTCCTGCTGTGGGCGTAGTTTATAGCTATGTTCGCACCCTTCTCCGCGAGGGCAAGGGCTATTGCCCTCCCTATTCCCCTTCCGCCACCGGTGACGAGGGCAACCTTCCCGGCCAGCTGCACGGGGATCACCGGGTACTACTTTGTCGGCTGAACTTAATAAACCCTAACGCCGAAATATTTTTACGAAAGACCACGTAGGTTTAGATGATATGAGGGTCGTGTATCTACTCCTAATCCTAATGGTGTTGGCGGCCGGTTGTTTAAAAGGAGGTGGTGGTATGGACGAAAAGAAAACCCTTGAAGTCGGTTCCGTCTTTCACAACGGCGGGTACATCCCCGAGAAGTTCACCTGCGATGGAGAGGACATCAACCCCCCGATCTTCGTAGGAAACATAGGAAAGGAGGTCAAAAGCCTGGCAATAATCGTTGATGACCCCGACGCACCAGCCGGGACGTTCACCCACTGGATAGCCTGGAACATACCCCCACGGGGGGAGATTCCCGAAGCCATCCCCAAGGAGGGAATCGTCGAATCCCCGCTGAAGATTGTGCAGGGTGTTAACGATTTTGGGAAGGTAGGCTACGGCGGGCCATGTCCGCCAAGAGGAGTCCACCACTATCATTTCAAGGTCTACGCCCTCGATACCACACTGGATCTAAGGCCAGGGGCGACAAGAAAAGAACTGGAGAGGGCTATGGAAGGCCACGTCATTCAGTGGGGAGAGCTCGTCGGCCTCTACGAGAGACACTGAGTCACTTTTCTTTTAACTTTACAACGAGATTAATGGCACTCTGAAGTGCCGCCAAGAAGTTCAGGGCGAAGAATATCCAGTCCCCTATCAGGTAAGAGTATATTGTGAGCAGCGTCGAGGCCGTTACGTAGATCAGTATGAACTGCATGTTGAGGGGGCATTTTCTCGTCCTTATGGTCTCCCACGTCTGGGGAACCCACGAGCTCACCAGGAGAAGCATTCCAATCAACCCAATTATCGCACCGCCGTCCATTTTTCTCACCCGGAGGGGAAACGAGGGAGCATAAAAAAGCCTTGTGGATGCTTTTCTGTAAAAGGGAATGGGATTGATGACCCGAATACTCAGGTTCACGGAAAAATCAAAGCTGGCTCGCGAGCCGGGACATTGCCCATGTCTTAACGTCCTCATCCATGATGCCGTTGATTATTTCCATTGCCTCAGACACTTTACCGTTTCTGGCGAGGATAAGGGCTATCTCCGCCTCAACCTTTGACCTGTTGGGAACGTCCTTTATGAACATGGAAATCCTCTTTGCGTCCTCAAGCTTTCCCAGGTTGAGGAACTCGAAGGCCAGGCTCATCAGTGCCTTTGTGGACTCCTCAAAGTTCTCTATATCCAGGGCCGCCTCAACAGCCCTCTCAAGAAACTTCGCGTATTCCCCGTCTCCCTTAGCGACCTCGACGGCTATCGTGGAGAAAGCCTTCGCCCGTATTACTTCATCGGGTATCCCCTCGGCCATTTTCAGGGCTTCCCCATAATTTCCGGAATCCACAAGTTTGATAACGGCTTCATAAAGCGCCCTTGACCTGTACCACTCCTGCATTACAAGACCCCCACCCAATATGGGCATCAATGGATTTAAGCTTTCCGCGGCTAAACTTTATAACCTGCGATGAGTACCAAAATCGGTGAGAACATG
>JALSNG010000069.1 GCA_026987155.1 Thermococcus sp.
AGGGGCGGAGAGGATTATCAACGGCTGGGTGGAGAACAAAACTAATGGGAGGATAAAGAACCTCGTGGGCGGCCTAACTCCAGACACGAGGCTGATAATAACCAATGCAGTCTATTTCAAGGCGAACTGGTCAAGCAGATTTGATCCGAGTGAAACGTACAACGGCACATTCAAAACACCCGGAGGAACCCTTGTGGTTCCAATGATGCACGGGAGGGGAACCTTCAACTACACCGAGAACGACGAGCTCCAGGCCCTTGAAATGCCCTACGAGGGAAAGAGGTTGAGCATGCTGATAATACTCCCAAAGAAAGCGGGTGGGCTGAAAGAAGTCGAGGGAAAACTCAGCCAGGGGTTTCTGGAGGATATCCTGCGCTCTCTCAAACCGGAGGAGGTCGAGGTGGCGATACCAAAGTTCAGGTTCGAGGCGAGCTACTCGTTAAAGATGCCGCTCATCGACATGGGCATGGAGGAGGCCTTCTCAAGGGAAGCGGATTTTTCGGGAATCACCGATGCAGGGGGGCTCTTTATAGGCGACGTGATACACAGGACCTTCATAAGCGTCGCCGAGAACGGCACCGAGGCGGCCGCGGCGACGGCCGTCGTGATTATTGCCGCCTCCGCACCGGGAGAGGAAAGCTACAAGGTTTTTAAAGCGGATCATCCTTTCCTGTTCCTCATCGTGGACAGGAGAACAGGAGTGGTACTCTTCATGGGCAGGCTGATGAACCCGAGGGAATGACCAACTTATTACATATTCTTTCTGTTTCTGCACAGCAGGCATGTGATGGCAACAGTAAATAGTATCGCGGCTAACAGCCAGAATTCATGTTTATCTTGGCGGGGGAAGGTAACGTTAGCTCCTTTCGAATGTGAATATGTGGCATTGGCTGAACCGAAAGGAGACACCATGTTAGAATAGTAAAAACTCGGACTTATAAAAACAGAAGTGCTATTGTTCGCGGTAGCAAGAACAGTGAAATATCTACAATTAATCCCGCCAACTTTAAAGGCCTTAAAAGTTCCATTGTAAAAGAAGATATAGATCGGTTTCTTAAGGAGATGCAGGAGTTCGTACTGGTCTATTACCTCACTTTTAATTTTTGACCTTTTCCAGGAGGTCTTGATGTAATACGTGACGTTATATCCCTGAATAAGGTGGATTACCGCTACAGAGCCATTTTCAATGGAGCAGTTTTGATATCTGAAGTTGGCTCCTCTTATCTCAAGGGTTATTCTTGGAAAGAATATTAGACTGTCATTTATCTCATAACCCCAGAGATATTCGACCCAGCTTTTATCCCAGAGATAGGGCAATATTTCGGAAACAGGAACTTTATATGCACTTTTCCCAAAATTAAACAGTATAGAGTCATTTACAGGAACTCCCTTAACTAATTTTGCTTTGGTCCTAAATCGTACCAGATTTTCCGAAACGTTCAAATTTAGTCTGGGACACATTGAGTATGCCCTTGTGTAGCACTCAGCCCCAAGAAATCGCACCCCAGAGGGATCCACATAGTAGTACCAATCAATCTCCGTGTCGGGATTCACCCATACATCATCGTATGCATCAATCTCTCCGGTGGAGATGAATATTATGTTCGAATTTGGGAGGGTTCCTACGGACACGTGAATACCCCGGGTTGGAGGGAGTCCTTGGGTTATAATCTTGACATTAGATGACACAAGAGGAAATGTAAAAATAAGGAAACACAAGGATACTGCCATTATTTTAAGGAAGCTAGACATACCCTTCACCTAACGTTTCTTGGCAGTACCCATTCATAAAATTAATGTTATTCAAGTTTGTATCAAAGTAGTATGCTCGGTTAATAAACTGCCCAGAACACTCGACGTATTTACATGCCCTATCTTTGTATTCAGTGGAGGGATGCCAAATCTCACTGCAATTATCATCACCGCCTGTCAAAATTCTGCCATCACATTCAAATTCGACAAAGACGTTGCTGGTATTTTTGGAACGATTTATGTCAGTTAGCATATCCACCCATTCACCCAAAGACAGGCCAGTCCTCACTTTTCCTTCCTCATCTGTCCACTGCACATTTTTATACCAATCCCTGCATTGATAATAATTTGATTGAACGAAGACCAGATCAAAAAATTCTGAACCTCCTGGAATTGACCAATCCTTTCCGCACACTGGATAATCACGGGGCCAGATATCGGTATTTTGAAGGGCATATGTCTTAGCGTGGGGAATCCATATAAACTCAAGGCCTCTGTTGTGGATTTCTTCACTTAAAATGTCAATAGTTTGGGGGTTCACGTAAGGCATTTGTCCTTGATTGCAAAGAACATCTTTGTAATAATTCACAAACATCCAAGCACTTTCAAGACTCCAATAAAATCCCTGGAGGTTGGAAGAATTTACACTCAGTACACCGTTTAGCCAATCAAGCCAGTACTTGTTCCCTCCTTTTGGATTCTCTCGTGGTTCTGGAATATAGCTCTTCCAGTAAGGAATTACCACATATACCGAGATACTTTTTATTGTCGAGAAGATATCTTCAGCGAATTTTCTCCCATCATTGAAGCCATTTCCAGTGTATACCGTAAGTTCTTTGACACCACTACCCGCCCTTTCCCTAGCTGGCAGTACGACAGCGTAGTCAAAAAAGCTTCCAAATTCATCCTCAACATTTCCCAGTAAGGAAACATTCCTTTCTCCATTCCATCTAAAATACTACAATCCAAATGTTGTCACTAACGATCACCAATAGTGTTCTAACGACAATATTATTTAAATCTTTCTATGACCTCCAAACAAAATAATCCATAAAGTTGAAAAAACATCCATGCCAGCTGTATCTCATGCCAGCCTGGAAGGACGGAAAACTCGGACTGCCGGTAAAAGAGGCAGTAAAGCTGTTTCCGGAGCTGAAGGACTACCTCGATGAGCGCGGAAGGCTCGACTTCTCGAACAGAGAAGCGAGGATACTCTACAACAGGGCGATAGCGAAAGCAGTCTTCGGGCTGGAGATAGAGTACCATCCGCGCGGACTCGTCACAACGCCGGTATCGCGCTTCCTCTTTCTGAAGACATTCCTGCGCGGGGGCGAGAGGGTCCTTGAGGTTGGGACGGGGCATACGGCCATGATGGCCCTTCTGGCTGAGAAAATCTTCAACTGCGACGTTACCGCGACGGAGCTCGATGAGGAGTTCTTCGAGTACGCAAAGGCCAACATCGAGAGGAACGGGGCCAGAGTCCAGCTCATCAGGAGCAACGGTGGGATAATCAGGGGAGTGATTCCCGAGGGCGAGCGCTTTGACGTGATTTTTTCAGCCCCGCCTTACTATGAAAGGCCAACGAGGGGCGTTCTGACGGAGGGGGAGGGCGTTGGTGGAGGAGAACACGGCGAGGCCTTCTCGGTGAGGCTCATTGAGGAGGCACGGAACTACCTGAACGCCAAGGGAAAAGTGGCCCTATTCCTGCCCGACAAGGAGCCGCTGATAGAGGCCATAAGGGAAAAGGGGGAAGAACTGGGCTACTCCGTGAGGGACATCAGGTTCAGGGTTGGAACGAGGTGGAGGCACAGTTTGATACTAAACAAGCCCTAAGAAGACCCACCATGGAATCATCAGGAGGTTTTCCTTGACATCGAACTCCCTCCCTATAACTATCCCGAAGTCGGCCCCCATCCTTTCCATGCTCCTCCTAACCTGAGCATAGCCCGCCTTTTCAATGCCAACTTCAACGACGTATCGTTTTCCCTTCCTTGTGAGAACGAAGTCAGCACCGCCCTTTCCGGGTTCGTACTCCAAAATGCCCTCTCCCAAGAGATAGAAAGTAACTGCATCCTCGAGCAGAGGAGCGGGTTCAACGACCTCAAACTTTGAAAGGAGAGCGACTCTCATGGAAGGTGCCGAGAACTTAAGCTTCGGACTTCTGCGAATTTTCTTTGAGAGACTCCCAATGGGAGATATTTCAATGAGAAGTCCGCTGGCAATGAAGGCCCTCACGAGTTCCATGACGGTGCTCTTTGATATTCCTATCGTCTTCGAGAGCCGCTCATAGCTGAAACGCTCCCCTCTGGGGCTGGCGATTATGGTTAGGAGCCTCAGAGCGGAATCGAGGGTTGAGGCATCAAAGTTCCTAAACTCGGAAAGATTCCGATAGACTATCCTTTCAACGAGGGAAAACAGGGATTCGTAGGCTTCTCTCTCATCAAGCTCAAGAGTCAGCGGCAGGGAACCAAGCTCAAGGTATTTCTCCGCGGTTTTAGCGAAGCGAACAGTCTTTGAGAGTGCCCTTGTCTCTCAAAAAGAAAGCGCTTTCTCAGCCCTCTCACATAATCGAATCTCGATGGTAGCTCGGCGGAGAGTTTTAAAAGATAGTCCGTTATCTCGACCATATACTCGCCCATTTTGGTCGTTTGAACGACCAAATAGGAAAGTATTTCGGTCGACAAAGCGACCGGTTGAGGGACTCGGACCGTGGGCGTCTCCTCACCGCTCAGAGGAGGTGCTTTCTCCTCATCGTCCCCTAAACTCATTTCATATCCTCAACGTAGAGGAAGAGCGCCTTGAGGTACTCCGTGTCCTTCGAGGCCATCAGTATCGGATGATCGGGCGCCTGCGTCCTGTACGGCTCAAGGAGCTTAAGGAACTTGCCCGCTTTAGCTGCAGCCGCTATCACCATGTCCTTGAAGGCCCCCATGTCAACGTGCTGGGAGCACGATGCCGTGACGAGTATGCCTCCTTCCCTCACCAGCTGTAAGCCGGCATAGTTCACGTTGAAGTAAGCGCGGAGGCCTCTCTTCAGGTCCTTCTCGTGCTGAACAAAGGCCGGCGGATCGAGAATCACGACGTCGAACTTCTCGCCCCTCTTTATCATGTCCTCCATCACCGGGAAGGCCGAGCCAACGACGTACTTCATCCTATCCTCAATCCCGTTGAGTTTGGCGTTCTCCTTCACCATGTTTATGGCCCAGGGAGATTTATCTATAGCCACGACCTCGTCGGCGCCGGCCACTGCCGCGTGTATCGCGAAGCCGCCGGTGTAGGTGAAGACATCAAGAACCCTCATCCCAGGCTTGACGTACTTCTCAAGGGCTATCCTGTTCTCCCTCTGGTCGAGGAAGAAGCCGGTTTTTTGCCCGCGCATGTCGACAATGAATTTAGCTTTGCCTTCCTCGATTACCGTCCTGTACTTCTCCTTGCCGAGGAGAACGCGCTCTATCTCAGGTAAACCCTCCCGGCGCCTTGATCTACCGGTGTTCTTCTCAAAAACCGTCTCGATTTCATGTTCGGCCTCCATTATCGCCTCGGCCAGGTCGAGCTTAAACCGCTCCATTCCAACGCTCGAAATCTGAATCGAGGCTATCTCGTTAAAGCGGTCAACTATTAAGCCGGGCAGATAGTCGGCCTCTCCGTAAACCATGCGGTATGCCCTATCGTAGCCGAGGACCTTTTTCCTGTACTCGTTGGCCTTTCTAATCCTCTCGCGGAAGAGCTCCCTGTTTATTTCAATTTCTCTATCCTTGGTAACGAGCCGGATCATGATGTTGGAGTTCGGGTTGACGAACCCCTTCCCGAGGAACTTGCCCCCACGAGTGTAGACCTCAACGATATCACCTGGTGAGAACTCGCCCTCGGTTCTCACAACACCCTTTTTGAATACTATCATCGCGCCCTTGCCTATCGCCCTCGCGGCCTGGGCGTCAACTATCACCTTTGCCATCCTCACCACCGGATTCACTACGCAGGGGTGTTTAAAAACCCGGCGATAGGTATTTAACCCTCAAGGTCGTATAGCGTATTGGTGGTTCTATGAACTTGGAAGTAGTACTCGACTTTCTGAAGGACATAGGGGCGGACTACATAGAGATCGAGGGGGAAATCCACCTCGAACCGGAGGTCTTCTACGAAGTTTGGAAGTATGTCGGCCAGCCGGAGCTAAAAACGTACGTTATAGAGGATGAGGTTATTGAACCGGGCTCGTACGACCCACCGGAGATGAAATACACAGAGCTCAAGAAGATAAAAATCAAGAAGGTATACTTTGAAACCCTCGATGGGAAAAGGATAGTAACGGATTACTCCGAATTTCAAAGAATAGCAAAGGAGATTTCCTCCTGACTTTTTTTATCCAACCAAGAGGGGTACCATCAGTACCCCCATGCAGGCCCGTCTCGGAGCACCTATGAGGAGCGAGAAAATTCCGAGGAGAGCAGAAGACAACAAAACAAAGACACCCAAGACCCCATCAAAAAAAAGAGCAAGGATTAAGAGGAAAAGGAGCACCACCCCGTTAAGATGGGCGTAGGGGATTCTTCCCAATAGTCTGAGAAGGAACAACGAAAGGTGTTCTCCATAGAGCAGGATTAAAATTGACAGGGAGAGCGAGAGCACGAGATAGAAGTGCACCGCGCTCCAGGATAAAGGAGGCATTCTCGCAACTATTCCGTTCCTAACCCTTCCGGTTGCCAGGTAGTTGAAAAAAGAAAACATGAAATTCGACGTGTTTATGGAGAAGAGGGCAACGAGAAAGGGCCTTTCCTCCCGGGACAGGAAGGAGACCAGCACTGCACCCTGGGACGGGGTAAAAGCCGGAAGGAGGGATGCCGCCATCCCAACCAAAGTTCCGAGAGAGGAGTAAACCAAAAAAGAAGTTGTCCTCATGCGAATGGATGCGTCCTCCCCGTAGGGAGCCTCTCCCCTGATCCCCCCAACAACAGAGGGGATGCCGAAGAGACCCGTGAAGAGAAGGTAATACTGGTGTGTGAGGGGAAGGGAAAAGACAACGAGTCCCAGTAAGCCAGAGAGGACTATGATAAGTAGAGTGCGGGGCCAATTTTTTCCGGAGAACACAACGAGGAGTACCACGAGAATCCCTACCGCAACCCTACCTATCCAAGGAGAGTAATGGGTGGCCAGTTTGACGTAGAAAATAGACAGGGGAAAGGAAAGCAGCACTGCCATCGCACTCGCCCAAAGGGCAATCCTAACAACTTCCATGGCCCGTCCACGCTGGGCGAGTCTGTGTGCCGGGAGTACAGAGAGCGCGGTTCCTTCGTCGGGAACACCGAGGAAAGTTGTCGGAACGACGTCGAGAAAGGTGTGGGTTAGGCCCATAGAGAAGAGCGTCACAGGGTTCCCCTTCCAGATCTCCCCAAGTGTGTTGACGTGTATCCCGGGCATTATTCCAGTGAACGTGCCCAGAACAACCCCCATCAACATTTCCCTGAACATATATCCTCCCCGGAGTCGATCTCAAGTGCCGGCATTCCCCGGTAAAGGGTGAATCTACCGTAGGCGGTGACGGTTTCATTAGCCCTCAGGGAAACTTTGAGGGACTTTCTCAACTTCAACAGAATCCAGCAGTCATCAAAACTGACGTTTGCAAGACCAAATCCGTTTCTGTAGACCTTAACCCACTCAACCCCCCCATATACCCTGACGACGCCCTCACCGCCACATATCGAGTTGGGAAGATCCTCCCTATGCCCCACAACCTCACAGGACAGGCAGAGAAGAGACCCCCTCCTAACGAGTGCCCTAAAAGCCACTTCATCCCCTACTCTTGCCATGAATCCTATTAAAGGCTTATCGAAACAATCAAGCTTTAAACCCTTCCCGTTCCTTGAAATAACCCTGCAGAGACCCCTTCCAATCTCACCAACTTTGGCAGAACCTATTGGCCTCTCTGTGGCGTACCCCAAGACGTGAACGTCACCCTTTGAACCCACTAATAGGGAAGGGATGGAGTAAAACCGGGCCAGCCCAAGAACTCGTACTCTCTTTCCGGGGGTTAGTTTAAAACCGTGGGGAAGATAGAGGACTATCTCCGAAGTCCCGTTCCAAAGTATCGTCCTCTTTCCGGAGTACATCACCACACCCTCAACAACAACCGGAAGCCCTTCCCGAAAAGAGGACGATACCCTACCCTGGCGGTATTCAACTGGGTAGAACTTTCTCCCATGGAAGATTCCTCTTGCAGAGAGCATTGAACCTTTAGATACATTGAGACAGAAGCCGAGTTTTATTCGGGCACCCTCGGTCAGGAGATAACATCCTCCCGAGACCCAGTAGAACCCCTCAACTTTTTCCAGGGGGAAATCGGGAGAAGACCGCTCAACCCTCGAAACGTCCATCCTGCTACCCCTCAACCTACCAAAAAGAGTGTAAACCCGCCCAACCTCCAATTCTTTCCCGACGGTAATCTCACTGGAACCGTTGGACAGAACGGAGAAAGATGAACTTGAATAAACACACACTCCCGTAAAAACGTCCTGAGAGGACACGGATACGGTGTGAAGGTAAGCCAGAGAGGCAAGGAAGAGGAACAACAAGAGAACCGAGACAAACCCCTTTCCAACCATGATGAATAGTAAAAGTAGAACCTTAAAAATCTTTGGATTAGTATACCTCACCACTTGGATAGACTATTATACCCTCGCGAGTTATTTCGAAGGGGAATTTTTTCATCTGGTGCCTTGTTTCCCTCATCTTCCTAATGAGAAGGTAACGCTTCAGCTCAACATCCCTCTCCATGAAGTCGAGTAGGATGACACCCCTCGCAATGTACTCTTCCATTCCGTACCTGCTTATCTTGCCTCTCGCCGGATCCGGTGCCTCAGTCGTTAATATGGCAGTAACTCCCATCTCAAGCAGTATTGTGTTCAGTTGAAGGAGGACGCTTCTTATTCTCTTCTCCTCCCTCAAACGGAAAGCTATCGAGGGTATGGAATCTATAAGAAGACGCTGAGCCCTTACAGCTTTTACCACCCTGTAGATGTACCTCAGGAAGTCTTCAGCGTTGAGATTGTCCTCGAGTACAAACCGCTCCTCAGAGGGGAGCCCCACCACGGCGCTGACGCCGTCGATTATGGCGAGTTTACCTTCCCTCTCGTAACGTTCAATGTCCCATCCGAAGGCTTTCATTTCCCTCCTAAGGTCCTGGGCCCGCTCCTCGAGGGTTACTATGACTCCAGGTTCATCATAGAGTTCAACACCTTTGTAAACGAATTGAACGCCAAAGGTGGTTTTACCACTTCCCGTTGGGCCCGTTACGAGTACCGTGGTGCCCTGTGGAAAACCACCATCGATTAATTCATCAAAACCACTTATTCCGCTCTTGACGCGGTTAACGTTATAGCTCCCTTCCATACCAACCACCCTCATCGCACGGGGCCTTTCCCACGCCACATCAGTGTAGGGTTTTTTTAGATATAAAACTTTTGGAAAAAGCACAAGAGTTTTATGGCAAAGTTAGGATACAAGTTAAGGTGAGTACATGCTCGACCCCTTTGGGAGAGACGCCAAAAGGATAGTGAGAGAACTCGGCGGGATAGAGAGCCTTCTAAACAGGATAGCAAGGTACGTGGACATGGAACTGCCCCTGAAGAGAGTGGAACTTTTCGATGCGGAAAGTATTCCAGAGGACGTTCTCACCATGAGTGACCACGAGGACATCATGACATTTTACGCCCTTTTAGGTGCACTCGCATTCTCCCCATACGGTATAGAGATGGAACTTGTGAGGCGCTCCAACCTCAGGATATACTCCGAGAGAATCAGGAGAAGCGGTGACGTCTCTGGATTGAGTGTACCTCTCGAGCAGACGAAACGCTTAGATATCCCCGAAAGGGACAGGACTATACTCGAGAGAAGCCTCCATGGGGAACTCGGCGAGGAGGAAAGAAAAA
>JALSNG010000070.1 GCA_026987155.1 Thermococcus sp.
CATCCCAGTACTCCACCTCTATTCTTAGGCCACGCGTTCTAATGGTCCCTTTCTCCCTCAGTTTTCCTTTTATTAACTTGAACTCCTCCCTAACGGCCACACTCTCTCTTGAGAGCAGTCTCAGAACGTCACCCGAGTACGCTAAATTCGGGAGGATCTCTATCCTTCCCAGCTTCACAGGATTTGGGACGGCCCTAACGTTTTCCACATTTTCTTTCCGGAGCTCTTGGATTGATAGGAGCTTCTTCCCAAGGAAAAAGGTGTAGTTGGCAGTTATCAAAGAGAGGGCCATCTTATGAGCCGTTATTGCTGTACGAAGTCTCTCAAGGGCAAGGAGGCGATTTCTTTTCTTCCTGTATATCCACTGGAGGTGAGGATCTCTCTCCCTTTTTGAAACAACGCTTAGGGAGGAACCGCCGTCCCCGACCCGTCTTGAGAGCTCCTCTTCCATCTCTTGGAGAATAGAAAGATTCTCCTTCAAGCGATAGGAAATTGAGGGGAGGTCGAAGGTTTCAAATAACCCGGCCAAGTCTATCCCAACGTCATCCAGTATCTTGTTGACCTGGGCAACCAGTTCTTCGGTGGTCGTCATGGCAGCAGATCACCGCGGTTTATCTTCTCCGGAAGATATTCCTTCGCCACGAACTCAAGCGATTTGTTCGCCAAAGCCTGCTGCTCTATCCTGACACCCATCTTAAGCGCAAGCTCCAGTTGTCTCTGCCATTCCCTGTTCTGGAACCACGGGTAGTTCATCTCTTCGATGATCCGCTTGTAGTCACCCGTTGGACCCCCTTTCTTGTTTGGAGGAATGCCCTTGAGCTTCTCCGTAACGTTCTCAAGACCGTAGTGCTTTATGTCGTCCATCGTCATCCCCACGAACTTTGCCTCCGGAGTTGCAAGCTTCTCGCTGAGGTAGGCGAGGTTTATGGAACCCTGCTTTATGGTGGAGTAGATGTACCAACCATAGGGGTCGCCATCGGTGAAGACTATTATGGGAAGACCCTCCTCGTAGTGAAGACGATGGATGAGCCTCCTGACGCCGCGCGAGGCCTGTCCCTGAGTCGCTATGATGAGAGCCCTCTCCTTCTGGGCAAACTTTTCCTCTATTAACCGGTCGGCCATTGCAGCCGTCTCTACAACGAGGGCATAATCAACGTTTATCTCTGGGAACTGGAGATGTTCGACCGTTCCAGGAACTGCCCAGCCGCCCCTACCGAGTTTGCTTGTGTTGAACTCATCCTCACCATCTCGGATGACTATATCCCCGTATATGTAACCGCGCCTGTCCGCTGTGAGGTTCATCTCCTCGCGCAGAACTCCAAGCATCCTTTCGAGGTCCTCTATTATTGGGTCACTCTCGCGCTGGTCCTCAAAGGTGTTCTCTTTAGTTCCGGGGATGGTGTGCTTGTTGGCGTAGTAGGCTTCACGAAGGCTCGCGTGCTTGTTTTCACTCACGAGTCTCTTAACGTAGGCCATTATGAGGAGAGTCTGCATGAACTTCCTGGCGTGAGCAACGTTGAGAAAGTACCTTCTCGACAGTTTGTCCCCCATCTTTATAACTCGCTTCCTCTCGTCGAAATAGACGTTGCTCAAACCGCGCATTGGGATGTCAAAGTAGGGATTTTTTCCTTCCTTGATGTCCTCAAGGACCCTTCTCCCGTATTCTTCGAGTTTTTTAATGACCTTCTGTGGGTCGTAGGAGAAACGCTCTTTTGGCTTCTCTCGCTTGATTACTCTGCGTTTAGGCATTTTCACTCACCTCCACATTAGAGGCCTCTTCAATATTCTCAAAACGGGATTCTATGAACTCCTGGAAGTATTTCGCGGCCTCCTCCTCCGGAACGCCGACAAGGATGCTCAACGCCCTTGCTATCTCGGGGACGTACTTTTGGAAGGTTTTCTTTCGTTTTACCTGTGAAAGGCGTCTGTGCTTTCCGCTGAGGTAGGTTTGGAGCTTTCTCGCAGCGTCCATTATGGCAAGCCTTATCTCGGCCTGTATTTCCTCAACGCTCGCGATGCTCTGTTTTCCCGTTCCGGTGTAGGGAACGTGAACGCTGACGACATTTATCATGAGCACGAGGGGGGCCCGATCAAGGTCGTCCACCCTATAACGCCTCCAGTCTATCGACCGGGCCGCGAGGGTGGTCACACACGAACCCGCATCGAAAAGGAGGGGAACCCTGTTGGCATAGCGGAGGAGTTCGAAACCACCCGGGATCTCCCCCCCGTAGGCGATGCCCACCTCAACCTGGAAGGGTATTCCACCAGAGTAAACCTTGGGCGGTCTCGTCACTGCAGTAACGAACTCTGGCTTGAGTATGTTTGTTAGACCCTGCTCTATGTTCTCCTCCCCTATGGGCCTCAAACCGTGGGTCGGAGGCGCTAAGAACTTCATGTACTTGAAGGCCTCGACAATTTCCTCAGCCTCATGCCAAGTGAGTTTTTCAGGTGGTTTTTCCATGAGCTTTGCCACCTGCTTTACCACCTTGGTATAACCCCTGAAGGAGCGCAACACGGCATCGACTTCTCCCTTCACCAGACGTTCGTAGAGCTGTTCTTGAACGCCTTTGTCTTTCTCGGTCTTTATTAACCTCAGGGCCGCCACATATCTGATGAGTTCGTCGACCTTCTTCTCGCTTATCCTGGAGAACTCCCCTATCAGAAACCTCCGGACGGTGTTCCTCCTCGTCTTCCTGGCCATCCTGTAAACGTCATCTGTCAGAACGCCGCGAGGATGGGGTTTCATCTCAACGGGTGGCTTTGGTACTTCCTCACTTGACCGGGGAAAGACTATGAGCTTCCCATCGGGTTCAATGAGCTCGATATGGGCATGGGGATTCGCGATGGCTGTGAGCTTGAGGTACCAGTAAACGCCCTGCTTCGAGCGGATGTAGCGGACGTTCTTGACCTCGAGCTCTATTCTCGTTCCACGCCAGCCATTGGGGTTGGGGCGCTTCTCCTTTTTCACGATTTTACCCTCGTTCTTGTCAACGTCAATCTTCACCCAGGCTTCGACGATTTTGTCGCCCGTTGAGGTGATAACACGCGTTGCCTTCCCGCTCGTTATCTGGGCGAACATGACGGCACCGCTTATACCTATGCCCTGCTGGCCCCTGCTTTGTATGTTCCTGTGGGCCTTGGTTCCAGCCAACATCTTTCCGAAGACGTGGGTTATGTACTTTTCAGGGATTCCTGGACCGTTGTCCTCAACGATCACCTTGTAGTGCTCCCTTCCAAGTTCCTCTATTTCCACACGTATGTAGGGAGCTATTCCAGCCTCCTCACAGGCATCCAGGGAGTTTGTAACTGCTTCATGGACAACCGTGGTAAGGGAGCGTATCTTGCCGGTATAGCCAAGCATTGCTGCGTTTCGTCTGAAAAACTCACTGACACTCTGGATTTTAAATTCCTTAAACAGCTGACTTGCCTCGGCCATCTTCACTCCTCCGCATTATTTTCGCCGCCAAGGGCTTCGTAGTAGGTCACGCTCTCAAGCTCAAGCTCCTTCTTTCTACGCTCCAGGTATTTGTAGACCACTCCGTGCGGAGAGCCCTTGGCGAGCTTTTCTATAGCCGTTTTGGCAACCTCAACCTGAATCGGGTTGCCGATTATAGCAACGGTCTTTCCATAAACACTCACATCGGCACCGCTCATCTCCTCAATTATCTCGCGCGTCCTTCCCTTCCTTCCGATTATCCTTCCCCTGACACGTGGAAGGGCGTTTTTGTCATTGCCAATGATAATGTCCGTCAAATTGATGACTTCAAGGGTTTCACCCTCGTTGAAGAGGCGAAAAGCCCTCTCCGGAGAAAAGCCTCTCCCTATCGCCTGGATAACATCCCTTGCTTTCCATACTGCAAGGGGATCCCTGGTATCCTTTGTGGCGGTTATGAAGACCTCACCCGTCTCACTGTCGACCTCTATCTTCGTCTTTGTCCTTTCCTCTATCTCTTTTTTTGTCTGGCCTTTTTTGCCTATGACTACCGCAACCCTCTCCTTGGGAATGCGGAGGAACTCCTCCTGTTCCCCCTCCGCCACGTAGTCTATTCCCTCACTGGAGCCGTTCCCGAGGGGTTCACCGTCCTTGTCAACCCGCTCGTACTTCTTAAGGAGCATCTCAAAATCATCCATGATCTCACCTCTCAAGCAGCTCACGAAGTTTTTCATTGTAATCCTCCACGGGAACACCCTTTCTCGAGAAGTAAGTTATCACGTTTCGTAAATCCCGCTCTAAGAGTTCAACGCTCATGCGGTTTCTCCTTACGGTTGCCTGAGACCAGTCTATGACCACGGGGACATCCCAAAGGAGTATGTTGTACTCGCTCAGATCGCCGTGAACCATGTCCCCCCTCTTCCACAGTCTCTCGATGACACCGATGGTAAAGTCGTAAAGCTCCTCGAAGTCTCTGACCTCAAGCTCGCGTTCCACATCTTTGAGCCTTGGGGCGGGGGCATCGTCTCCTATGAACTCCATGACCAAAACGTTGTTGTTAAAGGTTAACGGCTCTGGAGCTCTGACGGCATATTTTATCGCTCGCTGGAGGTTCTTGAATTCTCGCCTCGTCCACACAAAGACGAGCTTTCTCATGTCCTTCGGAAGGTAACCTACGCGGGGATCGGCTGCCAGGTACTCCCATATTCTCCGGAACTCAGTGGTGTAGGTACGGTATATCTTCACGGCCACCCTGTTGCCCTCTGCATCCACGCCGGCAAAGACGTTGGCCTCTTTCCCAGTGCTCACAACACCGAAAAGGGCTTTGAGCTTACCCCTCCTGTGCAGATAGGAAAGGGTTTCCTTGGTTGTCTTGTCAAAGACTTCGTTGGCTATCTTGTACAGCTCAGAATCCTTTTCACGCCTCTCCCTGAGGCCGATAATGTCCTCAATCTCTCGCTCTATGAGCTCTTCTCGCATTGCCATCACTCTTGACCCTTCAGAAGAGCATTTCGCCGCCGGTCAAAAAGTCCTGGCTTATCTTGCCCCTCCTGAGGAGCCAGTCCACCTGAGTTCTGGTGTAGCGGTAGACGATGTCCCCCCTCTCGTCGCTCTGAACGGGCCATGGCTGAACTATGACGACATCTCCAACGCGCATCCACATTCTCCTCTTGAGCTTCCCCGGAATTCTGCACCTCCTGATCTTCCCATCGGAGCAGCGAACGTCCATCCACCCTGAACCAAGCGCCTGCTCTATAACGCCAAAGAGCTGTCCCTCACGGGGAAGTGGAACACGAATTACCTCATCCCCTTGGACCTGTCTGTTGTTCTTCTTTTTCCCCTTTCCACCTTTGTGATACACCATGAGCATCACCCCCCTCTGGGTAGTACTGGGGCCTTATAAGGTTAAGCCTTGCAAAAATTTTCCAGGGTAGTTATTTTGGAGTTTTTTAAAATTTTTGCACAAAGCCGGTGGGTGGCCAGCGAAAGTCGAGCCGAGAACGATGCAATGCTTCCTTCCCCGGGCATGAAGGTTTAAAAGCGTGAGTTTCGATCAGAAGTTGGGGATAGTATGGAGGCAATAACGGCAGAGAACCTTACCATTACCTACGAAGGAGTGCCGGCGGTTGAGGGAGTGACTTTTAGGCTGGAAGAGGGAGAGACACTTCTCCTGCTTGGCCCAAACGGCGCCGGAAAGACAACCCTCCTAAAGACCATAGCCTGTTTCCACAGGGAATATCGGGGGAAGCTGAGCGTGTTTGGGGTCGAACCCTGCAGGGCGAGGGAGATGATCGGCTACGTGCCCCAGAGCCATTCTTTAAACGAGAGGGTCCCGCTTAGCGCCCTTGAGGTAGTTGCAATGGGTGGACTCTACAGAAAAGGCTTTTTGCACTTCAAGATACCGCCAGAAATAATCGAGAAGGCGGAGGCTGCCCTTGAGTTCGTCGGCCTTTCCGAGGTCAAAGATAGACTCTTCCGAGAGCTGAGTGGCGGCCAAAAACAGCGAATACTCCTGGCGAGGGCACTGATAAGCAACCCCAAGCTCCTCCTTCTCGACGAGCCACTCTCTGCACTTGATCCGAGTGCACGGGCGGAAGTTTCAAACGTCCTCGGAAAGATAAAAAAGGAGAGGGGCATAACGATGATTATCACAACCCACGACATAAACCCCCTCCTCGAGATAGGGGAAAGGGTGATGCTGATAAACAAACGCCTCATCGCCTTCGGAAAACCCGAGGACGTTCTCAAGGACAGCATCATAAAATCCGTCTACGGGCCTCTGGCAAGGGTCGTGCCGGTGGAGGGCAGACTCTTTTGCATAACGGGCGACGTTCACCTACATCACGGAGGTGGAAGGAGATGATCCCCGAGTACCTGATCAGGGCGATCCTTGCGAGCATCGTTGTAAGCGTTCTCCTTGGCCTGCTGAGCCCCCTCATAAACACAAAGGGCTTGGCCTTTCTCACCCACGCAATATTTCATTCCCTACTCCTCGGGGCGGTTCTCGGTATGATCCTTGGACTCCTCTTTGAGAACATGGCCCTCGTCACGTTCACGGCATTGATTGTCACGGTGATTATAGTTCTGCTCATAGCCCACCTTGAGAAGCTTGGTTTTACGTCGGATTCTGCCGTTGGAATCGTCGCGAGCTTTGTTGCAGGCCTGACCGTCTTAGGATTTGGGGTCCTCTACAAAGTCATGGCGGGAAGGCCGTACTTTCCCCTCAGCGAGAACATAGTTTCATATCTAACGGGAGAGATATTCCTCATAACCCTCAAGAACCTCCTTTTTCTTGCTGTAGGAGGTGTCGTTCTGTTTTTTACAAT
>JALSNG010000071.1 GCA_026987155.1 Thermococcus sp.
CTAGGGCCCCTCGACAGGAGAGTCTGTATCATCGCCACAGTAACATCGCCCTCCTCCCATCTATTGTCCCCCACTATTCCGGGCTCTATTCCGAGAACCTCCTTAACCTTCTCTGCCCACTGATAGAGAAGCTCCTTGGTGTGGACAACTATCAGGGATGAGTAGCCTATTTCGTGGATGATTCTCAGTCCGACGATAGTCTTCCCGCTCCCCACTGGTAGTGCGAGAACTCCCAGCTTATTCTTAAGGGCCGTTTTGACGGCCTTCTCCTGGTACTTTCTCATCACGTATTCTCCCTTCCAAGAGGAGTTTAGTTTTATTCCCCTCAGTTTTCTCTCGTCTTTTACCCTGACCCTGTAACCCTGGCTGTTGAGAAAACCTTTTACCCTTGGGAGAACCCCAACCGGGAACGTCTTTTCATAGGGGTCGTAGAGGCTTTCGGGCTTTTCCCACCTTCCGAAGTCCTTTTTGTATGTTAAAAGCTCGTATATCTTGAAATAGAGCTGTGGATCGGCCTTCTCTATGTGGACGAGTGCTGAACCATCGGGTATCCTAAGGACGACCATGGGCATAGCCAATCACGGGGACTTTGGAAAAAGTCTTTATAGACCTTTTGGAACAAGGTTCTAAGGTGGTAGCATGCTGGCCGAAATCCTTGAGAGTTTTGATGATCTCGTTGTCGTGAGGGAACCAGTTAAAAAGGAACTTGAAATAACCAAGTACCTCTTGAGATACAAAACCAAACCGGTTCTCTTTGAAGACGTTGGTGGATGGAAAGTCGCAGGCAATCTCTGGAGCACAAGGGAAAGGATAGCCCGCTTTCTCAACGTCGAGGGGAACGGACTCCTCCACATGCTCGCTGAAGCGATGGAGAATCCCCGTTCATACATGACCGTTGGGAGTGCGCCATTTACGGCAAACTCCACGGCAGACTTCTCGCTCTTTGAGCTTCCGATTCCAAAGTACTACCCCAAGGACGGCGGCCAGTACTTCACATCTGCCATGGTCATAGCCAAGGACGAGGAAGGCTTTGTCAACATGTCCTTCCATAGGATGATGGTCCGGGATGAGAGAAGTGCGGCAATACGGCTCGTTCCAAGGCACCTCTACGCAATGTGGAAGGACAAAGCCGAACACGGCGAGGAGCTCGATATAAGAATCGTCGTTGGGAATCCAGTCCACCTCCTTCTGGCTGGGGCTGTGAGCACTGCCTATGGCGTCAGCGAGCTTGAGATAGCATCTGCCATGAGCGAAAAAGCCTTTGGAAGGCCGATTGATGTTGTCGAGCTCGGTGGAATCCCCGTCCCTGTTGAGAGTGAGTTCGTTTTCGAGGCCAGGATTACGCCGGAGCTCGTGGATGAGGGTCCCTTTGTTGACATAACCGGAACCTACGATATTGTTAGAAAACAGCCCCTCGTCGTCTTTGAAAGGCTCTACCACGTTGATGAACCGATTTTCCACGCCCTCCTATCCGGTGGCTACGAGCACTTCATGCTCATGGGGCTTCCCAAGGAGCCGCAGATCTACGCGAGCGTCAAAAAGGTTGTCCCGAAGGTCCACGGAGTTCGCTTAACCGAAGGTGGCTCGATGTGGCTCCACGCCGTTGTTTCCATAACCAAGCAGCACAATGGTGACGGCAAGAACGCGATTTTGGCAGCATTCGCCGGACATCCAAGTTTGAAGCATGTTGTAGTCGTTGATGAAGATATAAACATATACGACGACAGAGAGGTAGAATGGGCTGTAGCAACGCGCTTTCAGGCCGACAAAGACCTCATAATCATTACCAACGCGAGGGGAAGTTCCCTTGACCCATCTGCCGAGAAGGGCCTGACCGCAAAGTGGGGAATAGATGCAACAAAGCCACTGGGAAAGAAGGAAGAATTTGAAAGGGCCAATGTTTAGTTCTCATTTCACCATTTTGAGGAATATTTCCTCCAGGCTTGGTTCTTTCACCTGCATCGTCAGAATCTTCGCCCCCTGGTTTGCTACGAAGTCATGAATCTCTTCCCTAACGTCTCCTTCCGCGAGGACGCGGTACTTGTTCTCACCGAGCGGAGTCACACTCCACTCCACCCCAGAGAAGTCCACCGGCCTATTGGTTTCGATGATGATGGTGTACCCAGCCTTCCTCAAGAACTCTCGCTTGATGTTCTCGATGCTATCCTCCAAGCGGAGTTTACCCTTAACAATCACTCCAACCGTGTCGCAGACTTCCTCAACGTGAGCTAAAATGTGGCTGGAGAAGAACACCGTCTTTCCCGCCTTCTTCTGCTCCCTGATGATGTCCTTGAACTCGGCAATGCCTTTAGGATCCAAACCCGTCATCGGTTCGTCAAGGATTAACAATTCTGGGTCATTGATGAGAGCCTGTGCCAAAAGAAGCCTCTGACGCATTCCCTTTGAAAACTTCCCAACTTTCCTGTTCCTGACTTCTTTCAAACCAACCAAGTCAAGGAGTTCACCTATGCGCTTCTCCTTCTCCGCCTTGGGAATTTTAAACGCGTCAGCAATTATGTCCAGCGTCTGAACTGGAGTTAGAAAGTCCCACAGAGTAGCGTGCTCGGGCATGTAGCCGATTCTGGCTTTAGCCTTCACGAGCTTACCCTCATCGTACTTCCCGTCCCTGAAGACCTCCTCGCCGAAGAGGCTGATACTCCCTTCCTGGGGGAAGATGAGGCCGAGTAAACTCAGAATCGTAGTGCTCTTGCCTGCCCCATTCGGTCCAAGAAAGCCGTAAACCTGCCCCTGCTTAACATCAAGGTTAAGCCCGTCCAAAGCCCTAACGTCCTTGTAAACCTTAACAAGATTCTCAACCTTAAGCATCACCATCACCTCAAATCCATGCGGAGGAAGCGGTAGAAGCCGATTCCCAGGTAGACGAGGGTGAGTCCGATAAGTATTCCCAGGTTGGCTGGATTCTTCTTTATCGCGTAGGGCATACCGTTGTACGTCACGTTTGCAAGGTCACCGTCCGTGTTGCTGACATCGCCGGTTATCACCCCCACTTGAGAGGTTGGCACGTAGAACAGGTACTTGGTGGTGTACTCCTTCTGGAGTTCTATGTACTCATCATGCCCCATGTTTGGGTTGTTCATGGAGGCCTTGAAAGTGAGATACCCAACGACGTTTGGCATTATGAGGAAGAGCACAAAAGCGAGGACGAGAGCAAGCCCGAGGGCCGAGCTCGAGGATTTCACGAGGGTAGAGATTATGTACCCCAATGCCACGAGCTGCACCATTGCCAGCAGGAGTAGCATGTTGAGGAGGAGCACGTCCCTAACAAGAACCGCCGTTAAAGGGGCCCCAAGCCAGACGACGCCGAGGGTACCCACAACCGTTGATAGCAGTAGGGCGAGGAATAGAACCACCGAGTGCGCCAGGAACTTGCCTCCGATGTAACCCACCCTTTTTAGGGGTTTGCTCATCGCAACGCGCAACGTTCCTTTTTCAATTTCACTGTTTATGGCGGTGGCTCCCATCAGGAGGGCGAGTATACCAATAAAGAACCCCGCCATTCCCGTGACGAACTGTATCAGGAACGCCATGGCGCCCTCAACGGTTATCTCGCTACCGCCTATGCTCTTGATTATGTAGAAGACCGGGATGTATAGGAGGACCATTATCCCGAGAATCACCCATAATTTTTTCGTTCTAAGACTCTGTCTGAACTCGAGCTGAAAACCCCACAGCATTTCTCAACCCCCTATCCGTGGTGAAGCAAGGTTCACTCAATGACAACTAACGGTTGGAGTATAAAAATTTTGTCCTCGAAGTTGGATGGGAGAAAAGGCACTAAAGCTTTGAAAGGTTCAGAACTCTCTCCCATTCTCCGCAGTGTTGTTTCAGCCGTTCCACGACCTCTGGTTTGCCTCCCAGAACAGGCCAGAGTATCGAGTCTATATGAAGGGGTGGAATTCCAGTTTCTTCGGCTATTTTCTTCCAGAAGCTCACCGGTGGTTCGTTTGTGAATCTTTTTGTATAAGCGTTTATCCTTACGTCGTCTGGGATCTCGATGACCATCGGATACGGCACGAAGTCACTGAACGCTATCCTGCCGGCGTAGCCGAACATTTTGACGGAGAAAACTATGGTTTTGGCGCTTTTATTTGAACCCAAAACATTTGACAGCTCATCTCTCAGCCTTTCCATGCCTCCGAAGTAGTACTCCTTCATGTGGTCGAGCGATAGCGAATTGAGAAATGGTTCCACTCTTTTCAGCCTTTTGATCTTTCCGGCAACGAGTCGCCTGTTGGTTTTAGACTTCGAGAGAAAATGGGAATAGGCCTCAGCAATACTCTCTACCTGCGGACTTTTCGAGAAGTACTCCGAGAACTCCCACCACCAGTTCTCACCCTTGGCCGAGAGCTGGTAACTCACGAGTGAGTTTGCTATTACAAGCTTCATGAAGAGCTCGTCATCCTTCAAATTCTCGCGCAGGTTCTTTAACGCGTCAAACTGGAGGTCAACTCTTTCTTCGATGGTTCTTGCGCAGTCGATGCCGAGCTCACTGAGGATTCCTACGAGCTCCCTGATCTTCTCATCGTCGGATCTGTATTTTACCCGAACGAACCTGTCCAACGTCACCTCAACCACCCACGGATTTTATCAGCCTCTCAAGGAACGCGCTGTCACCTATTATCTCCGCCCCCCGGTTTCTCGGGATTCCGAGTTCAACTCTGGTCCTAAGCCCGTGCTCCCTCAGGTAGTCGCTCAGCTCCGCTGAGAGCCTCTGAAAGTCGCCCTTCCGTATCAGCCCGTAAACAGTTGGTCCCCAGGAGCTCTGCCCGGCCCCGTAGGTTTTTTTCTCCAACCATTCCAGTATAAGCCTGACGTCCTCCCTGAACTCCCCGCTCTGGAACTCGGAGAAGTGCCTTCCAACGAGCTTTTGCATCGCGGAGAGGTGTTCGCCAAAGACTTTGATGTTCCTCTCCTTTAAGGCAGGGAGGAGGCCAAGGAGAATCCTGTGGCTTATCTCCATGGCAACGTCGGTCTTTCCAAAGACTTTTGCCATGATGGGTTTTTCCTCCTCCTCGTTGAGGCCGGGTTTGAGTTCCGGAATTACGAGAAGGAAGCCCCATTCTGGTGGAAACTCCTCGCGGAATATCAAGGGGGGGATGTCATTTTTAACACCTCCGTCTATAACGAACCCTCCGTAGGCGAAGGAATAAATCCCCGCCCCGCTGTGTTTTCCCCTACCGAGAATCCGCGCGAGTTCTTCTATCGAAGCCTTAACGTTGTTAATCCTCGCTATTCCTGTGGCAATAGCAAGACTGAGCTGGGTAGTGGAGCCCAAGCCGACGTGCCTCGGGATGGACTTCCTGACTTCGATGAGGTAGTTAACACCCGTCTCGTAGGCAGAGTTCATCCTCTTTACTGCGAACTCGATGGTTTTTCTGTCTTCCTCATCTGCAATCACCTCCATGGCCTCACCTTCGACAATTTTGACCTCGTAGCCATTCTCAAGGGCAACGCCGAGGCTTCCGAAGCGCCTTCCAAAGACAGCGGAAGGATCGATGAGACCGAGGTGAAGCCTCCTCGGAGTTCTAACTATCATGAACACCACCGGGAATGAAAGTGTAGAAGTCCTTTTATACCCAGCGGCTATTTTTAGGCGGTGGGGACCGTGAAGTTCGCTGGAGTTGACCTTAGTGAGCCGAGGATAATGGGCGTCATCAACGTTTCGCCTGAGAGCTTCTACAAGGGAAGCGTCAGGAACGACGAGGAAAGGCTCATTGAGACTGCAGTTAAAATGGTTGAAGAAGGGGCGAGTTTCATCGACATCGGCGCCAAATCGACCGCCCCCTATTTGGAAACCCAGATTTCTGTTGAGGAGGAAATCAGGAGGGCGGTGTGGGCGATTGAGACCATCCGCGAGCAAATTGATGTCCCGATAAGCATAGACACGACGAGTGCCAGGGTCGCTGAGGAGGCTCTCAAAGCCGGGGCGGACATTATAAACGACGTCACCGGGCTGAAGGGTGACCCCATGATGGCGCAGATCGCGGCTGAATATACTGCTCCAGTGATTCTCTGTGCCCATGGGAGAGTTCAGAACCTCAGCGACCCGGTTCACACCGTTATAGACTTCCTCCAGGAGAGCCTCATCATAGCAGAGAGGCACGGTATCGAGGAGATAGCCATAGACCCGGCGATAGGCTTCCTCCGCCCGGAGTGGCCTCCCTGGTATGAGTGGGACTCAAAGATTCTGGCAAATTTAAACTTCCTCAAGATATTTGGAAGGCCGATTCTCGTTGGAGTATCGAGAAAATCGTTCATCGGGGTAATAACCGGGAGAAAAGACCCGGCGAAGAGATTGTCTGGGAGTTTGTCTGCAACGGCAATAGCAGTCCTCAGGGGAGCGCACATCGTCAGAACGCACGATGTTGGGGAGACGCTCGATGCCGTTAGAATAGCATCTTTCATTGGACGTTATGCCCCGTAGCCCTTGTCTTTTTCCACTCCTCCAAGAGGGTTTCAAGGAGGGAAAGGGCTACGGGCCCTATGATTATCCCCACGAGTCCAAAGGCCACGAGACCGCCGAAGATTCCAACGAGACTTATGAGGGCGTTGACTCCAACCCTTCTCTCTATCCCAAGTCTTGGCTTTACCACAACATCGGGACCTGGTGAAACGAAGACGATTCCATAGAGCGCCATCATTAGGGCCCTGCCCAAACTTCCCGTTTCGAGCAGGTACAATGCCCCGGCAAGCCAGATGACCCATCCTCCTAAGAAGGGCAGGAGTTCGAGTAGCACCGTGAGTATCCCTGCGGCTATCGAACCGCCCGCGTCTCCGAGACTAAAGAGGTAGAAGGCCAACGCAAGGAGGATTCCCTTTATAATGCTGAAAGTGAGCCAGCCGCGAAGGAGGTTGTGGAGGGCGTTAGCGGCGCTGTTCAGGAGCTTTATTGCGAGTTCCCGGTTTTCAGCTGGAAGGAGTGAATAGACCTCGACTTTTATTGCCTTGGCGTTGACGAGGGCACCGTAGAATACGAATAGCATAACTATGGCCTGTAGGGTTAGTTTGGGGATGGAATAGGTGTACCCGAGGACGTACTCATCCACCCTTCTACCTATGTCCTCAAGAAGTCTCTGGAGGAGTTCGTAAGTTGACGGAGGAAACTCAAAGCTCAGTAACCATTTAAAGAAAGCGTTGAGGTAGTCCGTTAGGGAGTGTTTTATGTCGTTCATCCAGAGAGCAAATCCGATTATGAAGAGGAATGTCACAATCGTTAGGATAGCCGTTAGGAGGAATGCGCTCCCCCTGTTGCCGAGACGTCCCGAGAGCCTCTCGTGTAGGGGGTAGATTATGTAGACGATTGTAACGGCGATGATGATGGGGGATAGGATTGGACTGACCGTCTCCCATACGAGGTACAGGATTATCAGCGATATTACTATCCATACTGCGGTTTCAAGTTCCATCCAGCATCCCCAGGTACTTCAGTATCAGTTCACTCACAGAGGGCTTGTTGAATACAAAAACGTACCCCCTCTCGTCGAGGAGGAAGTTCCTGCCGATAACCAGCAATCCCCTCTTGGTCCTGTGAACCGAGGCTCCTCCCAGCTCGATGATTTTCCTCACATCGCCTGGAAGGGCCGTTTCTTCCATGCTCCTTTCAATTCTACTCCTGATGCTCTGGTTCATGAACTTCACTGGATTCGGCCTGAACTCTTCGGAATGTATCTCCTCAGCTTCGAGGGATATTCCCCAGAACTCCTTAGCGCATTCGAAGGGATAAACGTAGCCCTCCCCATATTCGGGCAGGTACAGCTCTCGAATAATGGCGAGGAGAAGCCTTCTGGCATCCTTTCCGTAAAACCGGATTTCGAGGTTGAACTTATCATCCTTAAAGCCGTTCTCGAACACTTCGAGCTTCTCCTCACAGAGCATTTCACTCACCCCTTCAGATAGGGCCCAACGTAGCGCGGATCGATGAAGAGGGAAGTGCTCCCGTAGATCTTGAAGGTGGAGGTTTGTCCTCCCCTTATTATCACGACTTTGGGGTTTGTAAGGTTTGCGGCCTTCTCCAGAATGCTTAGGGCATGGTCTATATCTCCTGTTTCATCAACGAGGCTTCCCGTGACGTTCTGAGCGAACCAGGTTTCTCCCGTTGCAAATTTCTTGGCCTCATCAAAGCTCATGTTCCTTCCCGTTGAGAGGGCGGTGATAAATGCGTTGAAGTAAGTCTCTATCATGTTGCTTATCTTTTCCTTTTCCTCGGGCGTTAGGGCCCTCCACTCGGCCCCCATGTCCTTGTGTGGTCCAGTCTTGAAGACCTCTACCTTTATTCCATTCATTTCGTAGTTCTTTTCCATGTCGTAATGGACGTAGAGAACTCCTATACTGCCAACTTCTGCCAGGGGGCTTGCAACTATCTTTTCAGCCCCAAGAGCCACGTAATAACCCCCTGATGCTGCTAAACCCCCTGTGTATGCCACCACCGGCTTTATGAGTTCGAGTTTCCTTACTTCGTCGTATATCTCCATGACTGGGCCCACCTCTCCTCCGGGACTCTCTATCCAGAGGAGCACACCCCCTATCGAGTCGTTCTTTGCGAGTTCCCTGAGGAGGGGCACCACATCGAGCGCCGTATAGCTGTCGATTATTCCAAACACAGGAACTATAGCCACCGTCCCGTTTCCAGAGGGGGCATTGTGGGATCGCAGTTGATTCTGGAGGAAGCTCAGCTCCCGTTGGAGTTGGGCCACCTGTGTCAGGTACGGCGAGCAGTTGGCACCCGTTTTCACTTCCTCCACCCCGTTTGGGGGATGAACGGGTCTGACTGAGTTAACCTGGGCGTACAACAGCAATGCAGAGATGGTCGATGCCGCGAGCATGAGGGCAAGAACCAAAGCAACGTACTTCCACACTTCCTCCCGCATCCTTTCACCCACCCTTACTCTCCACCCTCTCTTTTAAAGGTGCCCCTCGGTAAGCTTTTATATGCCCTCCCCAATTCTTTTCTGGTGGTGGCATGGAGATTGGAGTAACAATCTACCCGCACTTCGTTACCAAGGATAAGACGCTTGCATCAGTGCTCGCTGACGTCAAGATCAAGAACTATGACTTCGTTTCAATCTTCCCCCATACCCTCGGCCTCATAATGAACGGTTCCGTCGTTGAAAAGAAGCTCCGGAGCATTGAAACCACTCTGAGGGGAGTTGGGATAGACTACACGATTAGAATGCCAACTTCCGTTAACCTGCGCGACCATATCTACTACACGAGGCATTTTCGCGTTGCAAAGGCGGTGGCAGACGTTGCCATAAAACTCGGGGCAAAGGTAATAGTGATGCAGAGCGGAAAAACTGGGAGGTTGGACCTTGAGATAGAAGCAATACAACAGCTGGCCGATATGGTGGCGCCCTTTGGCATAAGCATTGCCCTTGAAAACACCTTCAGCGTAAAAGACACCCTCTACGTTGTTGACAACGTTGACCGGGATAACGTGGGTTTTGCCCTCGACGTTGCCCACGCATTCCTCAGCGCCCAGGGGGATACAAACAAGCTCCTCGACGATGTCAAGCTGGGAACGGATAAGACGGTGATACTGATGATACACGACAACTTCGGAAAGCTCTTCCCCCAAGTGGAGCCGGAGGATGCTTTAGCTTACGG
>JALSNG010000072.1 GCA_026987155.1 Thermococcus sp.
AAGGTCTGTTACATACTGCTCAACAACCGCTTCGGGACCACCTATTATTATCACTTGATCCGGCGCGTAGCTCAGTATTTCCGCGGTGACGTTCGGGTCGTATGTTCCCCATGTGGTCGTCACGAGGACTGCACCCGTTAGGTTCGCGAGGTACTCCGCTATTGCCTTGTCAGCCGCGTTGTCGCTGACGAGTATCACTGTCGTCTCTGAGGCGGCACTGACCTGGCCAACCGCCAGAGGCATGGCCAGCATTAGCAGTCCGAACAGGACCGCCATCAACTTCTTACCCATCATGGCCCATCACCATTATCCAATAGCGAAAAAGGCCTATTTAACCTTTTTTCACGAAATCATGGCTTATTGTCGGAGTTTTTTGGAAAAAAAGCTGTTCTCTCCGTTCCCCTCGTTTCCCCATCGGTTAAAAAGAATCCTCACCGTTCCACTTCGTTCCTGGAGTATTGAGAAAAGAGTTTGGGCATGAAAGAGACCTGAGAAACTCTAAAAACGCCAGTGAAACGAATTAACGAGGAATTCATTCAACGACTGCAACCGCTCTAACAGGACTTCCTGAGCCACCCTCGATTTTCAGGGGGAAGGCAATGAAAGTGAAGGTTTTACCGACCAGCTTTTCCAGGTTGGCAAGGTTCTCAAATACCGGCACCTCTGCAGTTAGGAGAATCGTGTGGACGGTCTCACCGCCGATGCTCATCGCGTCGGTTCCAACGGCCTTGACACCCTGGGCAACCAGAAAGAGTGCCACCTCAGGCGAAAGCTCCCTGCCTCCAGTGAAGAAGAGGACGATTTTGTCATAATAGCCAGAGTCGGGTATCTCGTCGAGCTTGACGCCCCCAACTCCACTCCTAACATCCAAAACGAAGGCATCGCCAATGAACCTCTCAAGGGGCATCTCATCCACAGTTTTTCCGCCCGGGATGAAGTGGGCAGGAGCATCGACGTGAGTTCCGGAGTGTTCACCAAGTTTAAGGGCGTTCATGTAGTAGCCGTCGCGCTCGATGAAGGCCCAGGGGCGGATTTTCACCGCGGGGTCACCCGGGTAAGTCGGCGTCTCCTCACCAAGGGGGAGCGAGAGGTCAATTATCATGCAAACACCCCTTGGAAGTGGCACCCTAAGGATTTAAACGTTGTCCTCCCTGAGGAGACCGAGGAGGTACTTCCTGTTGGGGAACCGCTCTATGACCTTCTCTATCGTGAGTTCTATGTCCTTCTCAACGTCCTTTGACTCCCACCCGTGGCCCGGCAAAAGGTGGTCTATCTTGAGGGTTTTGAGCAACCTGAGGGAGTTGAAGTACTCCCCCAGGCTTCCCGAGTCGTAGATGTTTGAAGCCGTTCCGTTGGCGAACAGCGTGTCTCCGGAGAAAAGTATCCTCTTCCGAGGCTCGTAGAGGCACATCGAACCTGAAGTATGACCCGGAGTATGGATGACCTTCAGAATCCAGGAGCCGGCGTCGATTACATCAGCGTTGTTGAGCCAGAGGTGAACCTTACTGCCAGGGAAGTGTTCCCCGTGGTAGCGACACCTCATCACCTCGTCATCCCCATAGCGTATCTTAACGGCAGAGTACTTGTAGGCCCCGATTATGGTGACATCCTGCAGGTAGAGGTTACCCCCCACGTGGTCGCAGTGCTCGTGGGTGTTGAGGACTAAGTCTATATCGCGTGGCCTTAGGCCAAGCTCTAAGAGGCCCTCTTCAAGCCTCGGGTAGTCGCTCATCAGCGCGGTGTCGATTAAGATGTTGATGTCGGCCGTTATGAGGTATGAAAAGGCCGAGAGCTTTCCTGCTTTAATCTTGTAGAGGTTCGGACGAACCCTTTTGACGCAGGGGTAATCGACCGGCATGAGCCCGTTAGAAACGCCCAAACTCATAAGGGTTTCGGCAGGCTTTTTAAGTCCCCAGCTGAAAGATGGCCGGTGATATCATGAACTGCACGAATGACTACTGCGTTAAGGATATCTCCCTCGCCCCGAGCGGGGAGAAGAAGATCGACTGGGTGTCAAGGTTCATGCCTGTTCTCCAGGCGATAAGGAAGGAATTTGAGGAGAAGAAACCGTTCAAAGGAGTGAGAATAGCGACTACACTTCACCTCGAGATGAAGACGGCTTTTCTGCTCCTCACGCTTAAGGCAGGGGGTGCAGAGGTTTCAGCGACGGCGAGCAATCCCCTAAGCACTCAGGATGATGTTGTCGCGGCTTTAGCAAAGGCCGGTGTCAAGGTCTATGCAATAAGGGGC
>JALSNG010000073.1 GCA_026987155.1 Thermococcus sp.
AGTCCCAGCACATGACCTCGAAGCTGGGAACCCTGACGCTTACGCGGACTTTACGTTTCCTTGCAATCTTGCTCACCTCGTAGTTGACCCGATAGGCCAAGTCCATGAGTTCCCGCGTTACAATCTCCTCGCGGTCAATGTACTGGAGTGGACAACCCTCTCGCCACTGCCGTCTCCGCGAGTGCTCGTACATGCGATAGGGTCTTATTCCGGCCTCTTCTGCGAGCGCCTCAACTTCCTCGGAGGAGTATTTAATTAGAGGTCTGAAGAAGGGAATTCCTATCCTCGGAAGCCCGCAGAGCCTTATATCTCCCTCGCACTGATCCAGGAGGGCCCCTATTATTTTATCGTTAGCGTTGTCACCTTTGGCCAAGACTTCAAAGCCGTTGTTGATGGCAAACCATTTGGCGTTCCAGAACATGACCTTCTTGCAGTTTATGCATACGGGCCCCTTCCTTCCGGCCGCCTCACGGATGAGGCCCTCCGTGATGTCAATTAGATAGTGCTCAATGTTCAGCTTTTTTGTAAACTCCATTGCCCAGCGCAGGATTTCCCTCCAGCTCCAGCAATGGAAGAAGGTGAGGGCTGAAACGTCAAGTCCAGCCTCTTTTAGGAGGTATAAAGCGAGGGAGCTGTCTTTTCCACCGGAAAACAGGACTAGCACGCGTCTGTCATAAAGCCCGTACTTCTTGGATAGCTCCACTACATCACCGACTGCATCATCGACGTGGATCATGGGATGAGATAAAAAAGGAGGCTTAAAAATATGAGCCTCAAACCTTTTCAAGCCACTGTTCCGCCAGATCCCCAACTATCGGGAACTTGTAGAGTTCCCCATTGTAAGCTTTCAGCATCCCGACTATCCACAGTATCAGCCCGAGTATCCATAGTAGCATCCCAAGGAGGGCGCCTATGATCGGGATGAAACCGAGGATTATCTCAAGGATCGTCAGCCCAAGGAACGTAATCGTCGACTGCATAGCATGGAAACGGACAAAATAGCTATCCTTCTCCAGTATCAGGAATATTATTCCCGTCAACCAGCCCAGGACGTAGGCGAGCAGTCCTTCAATGTTTTCGTCCATGCCGAGGGTTGTCTTCTTGGGGGCTCCTGGTTCGACATCTTCCATCATCATCACCTCACGAGTTTACATTTAGATGTTTGTACCAGTAGCCCTTAAATATGTTTCCCAAAAAGGCCCGACGAAATGCCACTTACTTCCCAGTCCTTTTTTTGAACCGGTTTAGCTCCAATTCGAACCACTGAGTTTTGTTAGATTTACCAAAGCTTTTTAAAGATGGTTTGGGAAATAGGATTTGAATTAGGGCGACCTAACGGTGATGAACATGATTGTTCCCTTATCATCCCTCCAACCTGGAGAACGGGGGGTTGTGGTAGATATCAGGGGCGGTCCAAACTTTAGGAACAAGTTAGTTGCGGTTGGCCTTACCCCCGGGGTTACCCTCCACGTTATCGAAGCACATCCCTACGGCCCGATGGTTCTTTTCGTTGGTGGCACCCGACTTGCCATCGGAAGGGGTATGGCCTCGAGAGTTTTCGTGAGGAGACTTTGAGGTGAGAGCATGGCGATGAAGGTAGTGGCCCTTGCAGGCAACCCTAACGTTGGGAAAACCACAGTCTTCAACGCATTAACCGGAATGAGACAACACGTTGGCAACTGGCCGGGGGTCACCGTTGAAAAGAAAGAGGGTGTCTTCGAGTATAAGGGGGAGCGCTTCCTGGTTGTGGATCTCCCAGGCACCTATTCTTTAACGGCCCACTCCATAGATGAGCTCGTTGCGAGGAATTTTCTCCTCAATGGAAATCCCGATGTGATAGTAAACATCGTTGATGCCACCTCAATCCTCCGCAACCTTTTTCTCACGATGGAGATTTTTGACATGGGGCTGAAAAATGTCGTTATAGCCTTGAACAAGATGGACCTGGCCGAGAAAAGGGGAATAAAAATAGACATCAGAAAGATGGCGGAAACCTTGGGGGTCCCAGTCGTCCCGATGAGTGCAAAGGAAGGAGTTGGGATAGAAGAGCTGAAGGAGACGGTATACAATGTGGCCCACGGGAAGGTGCGCCCGAATCCCGTAACCCCAACCTACGATCCCGACGTTGAGAGAGAGATACGGCACATAAGTATGGCCCTCTCCCAGACTGAGCTGACAGAAAGGTATCCAGTGCGCTGGCTGGCGATAAAGCTCCTCCAACGAGACGATGAGGTAATGAAACTCGTTCTGCGTTATCTTGGCGAAGAAAAACTCAAGGAAATAATGGGCCACATAGGGGAGGCCGAAGCAAAATACGGTAGGGCTATGGATCTTATACTCGCCAGTCAGAAGTACGAGTTCATTGATAACCTCATGCACCGCTTCATACGCTACACAAAGAGCGAAGGAATCAATTTGACTGACCAGCTGGATAGGCTCCTGATCCATCCCCTGTATGGATTCTTGGCGTTGGGGATAGTTTTCTACGTGGTATTCAAATTTGTCTTTGCCATTGGACTCCCCTTGCAGGGTGTTCTGGACGACTCGTTTTCAGCGTTTGGGGAATGGCTCGCACCCCACATAGCAAGCGAGACACTGCGTGGTCTTCTTGTTGACGGGATCATCGGTGGAGTTGGGGCAGTTTTGAGCTTCTTCCCCCTCGTTTTCCTTCTCTTCCTCTCCCTCTCAGTCCTCGAAGACGTAGGTTACATGGCAAGGGTGGCCGTTTTGATGGAAAAGCTCATGAGGAAGTTTGGTCTTCCCGGAAAGGCCGTTATACCTTTGATACTGGGGCTCGGATGCAACGTTCCTGCCGTTATGGCCACGCGAACCCTTGACGAGGAGAGGGACAGGCTTGTGGCGATGTTCGTCAACCCCTTCATCCCCTGCTCCGCGAGGCTCAGCGTTATCAGCTTCATTTCGGGGGCGTTCTTTGCAAAACATCATGCCCTCGTTGCGGTCAGCGTTTATCTCCTCGCAATAGTTGTCGCACTACTATCGGCCAGGTTCGTCAGCACGTTTCTCGTGAAAGGGGAGGAGACTCCTTTCGTAATAGAACTCCCTGATTACCTCATCCCCAGCTGGAAAACTGTCCTGTTGCACTCTTGGGAGAGGAGCAAGGAATTTGTGCAAAAAGCGGGCACGGTGATCCTTTTTGGTTCCATATTCATCTGGTACTTGAGCAACTATCCGCTTCCAGTGGGCACGGGTAGCAGTTATGCCGAGAAAATAGGGATGTTCTTTGAGCCGTACATGAAGCTTATGAGTCTCGACTGGAAGGCAGCCGTTAGCCTCCTATTTGGGATAATTGCCAAAGAAAACGTTATCTCCACCTATGGGATACTCTATGGCAGTGCAGATGCCCTCGTTAATGCCATGACGCCACTTCAGGCCTACGTTTTGGCAGTTGTCACGACTCTTTACATTCCCTGTATAGCGACGATAGCGGCGATAAGAGCTGAAAGTAACTGGAGGTGGGCCGCCATCGTAACGGTTTACATGATCTTTGTGGCTTCCCTGGTTGGAATAACAGTATGGCACCTTGGAAGTGTCCTTGGATACTGAGGTGATGGTATGAGCATCATAGATGATGTCCTGGAGGCGATTTTAGAGGGCAAGAAAAATCCCTCCGAAATAGCCTCCGAGCTAAAACTCGACCGCGAGGAGGTAGAGGGAGCTATAAATATTCTCCAGAGCCTGGGGTATGTTGAGAGAATCGAGAAAGGGAGCAACGCCTGTTCCTCCTGTCCCCTCAAGAAAGTGTGCGGTGGGTCTTGTGTCCTTCCAAAGAGCAGAACATACGTTGTCACGGAAAAGGCGTTCTCCCTCAAAAACCACTCCCAGTGATGCACTCTATGGGTGTTTCACCGGGAGTTATATATTTTACAGTCGTAAAATATATAAACCACCCGAATCTAAATGTTACTGGGTGGTTGCTGTGAAGGCTGTGATTCTTGCAGGGGGTTTTGGAACGCGTCTCAGACCCATCTCATCAACGAGGCCGAAACCTATGGTCCCGGTTCTCGGAAAGCCCAACCTCCATTACATCCTGGAAACCATCGAGCGGATTAACGAGATCGACGAAGTAATACTGTCGGTCCACTACATGCGCGGCGAAATAAGGGAGTTTATTGAGGAGAGGATGGCAGACTATCCTAAGGACATCCGTTTCGTCAACGACCCGATGCCCCTTGAAACGGGCGGAGCGATCAAGAACGTGGAAGATTATGTGGGGGATGACTTTCTGGTTATATACGGTGACGTCTTTACGAACTTTGACTTCAGTGAACTCATAGATGCCCATAAGAAAAACGATGGCCTTATAACTGTCGCGGTGACCAAGGTCTACGACCCAGAAAGGTACGGGGTTGTCGAAACCGATGATGGGAACAGAATAGTTCATTTCGAGGAAAAGCCAAAGAGGCCCAAGACCAATCTCGTTGATGCCGGGATCTACATGGTTAACAAGGAGGTTCTCAAGGCAATACCAGAGGGCAGAGAAGTGTACTTTGAGAGGGAAGTGCTTCCGAAGTTCGTGGGTCAGGGTGAGGTTTATGCCCACAGAATATCCCGCGAGTACTACTGGATCGATCTTGGAACTCCCGACGATCTCTTTTACGCCCACCAAGTTGCGCTCGACACGATAGCTAAGGAGAACGGCTATTTTGTCATCAAAGAGGATGCCGAAGTCCCAGAGGACGTTGAGATACAGGGGCCGGTTTACATCGACGAAGGAGCAAAAATAGGCCACGGCGTCAAGATAAAGGCTTACACCTACATCGGGCCGAACACCATAGTCGAGGACAGGGCTTACTTCAAGCGCGCCATACTCATAGGCAACGACATCGTAAAGGAGCGCTCAGAGATAAAGGACAGCATCCTCGGAGAGGGGGTCGTCGTTGGGAAGAACGTCATCCTTAAGGAGAATGCAGTCGTCGGTGACTATGCGAGGATATACGACAACCTCGTCATATACGGTGCAAAGGTTCTTCCATGGAAGAAGGTCGAAGAGTACGAGGCTTACATCAAGATAAAACTCGACCCAACCAAGGTGAGGCCCGGAGTTACTCCAGAGAGATGTCCGCTGGGCCTGCCCGAGTGCATCTACACCAAGTTCAAAGCCATAGCAGGCGAGAAGCCGCCGTGCGACGAGTGCATAGAGAACCAGTGGCTCTTCTGAGTTCTTTTCATTTAGTTCTTTCACTTCGGCTTTTATTTCAAATCCTCACCGAGTTCGACGTTTTAGACGTCCGAAGGACGTCGAGTGAGCGGAACCCGGGTCAAAATGCAGACTGATGAGGAAATCCAGCAAAAACAGATCATCGTAATATAATGCAACCAGAATTTAATCAGTTAAAAGTCAAAAATTTTGATGAAACTTTGCGCCAGCAAAATTTCCTTCAGTACTTTATCCTCGGGTTGTATTCCAGGAGCATAAGGCCGTTTTTGAATATTCTTATCGTGCCGCTCTCCGAGAGGGTTATTGCGGTTGCCTTGGTTAGCCGCGTTATGCCTGCAGCAGCTATGTGCCTGCTTCCCAGCCCCGGGGGGAGCATCAAGTCGATTACCCGCGGCTCAACTTCCAAGTACCTTCCGGCCGCGGCTATTCTCCCATCGTCACGGATCACAAACGCCCCGTCAAGTTGGGAGAACTCTTTGATGATCTCTTTGCTCTCCCTATCGAGAACGTTTATTCTGTGTCCCTTGAAGGGGTTGGGGATCATCTGGTGGGAATGCCTCAGAACGCGCCTGCTGTCACCGATTACAAAAATAGTCCCAACCGGAGTGCCTTCCCTGCCTTCCGCACTGAGCTCTATCGCTATCTCAAGGAGCCTCTGGACAACATCCTGATTCTTCGAAAAGAAGCCTTTCATAACAGAAATTCCTTTCCTTACCGTTTTTATCCCTATGACCTCATCAGTCATGTAAACGAAATGTTCCCCCTCCTTTAAGAGCCCGTGTTCCAGCAGAAAAGCAGAGATTAGGTTGAGGCTGTTATCAAGATCGAGGGTCTTTGGGATGGATACCTTCTTGACTTTATCCCCCATTTCAAAACTTGAACCTACGAGGACAACGGGGACATCCAAATCCTTGAGACGATCCGCACTAACCTCAGAAAATATTACGAGAGCCTTGGCGCCGAGCTCGTTGAGAAGTCTAACGGCTGCCTTTAACATGGTTCCGGATACTTCACTTCCCATATTCTCCCCGGTTATCTCTGAATGTGGAACTATAAAAAGTTACTCCTCCGGAAGTGTTAAAACGGGAGGGGCTTACCTACTCTCTGGTGGGCTGGATGAGGATAGTAGTGGCTATTACCGGAGCCAGCGGTGCAATTTATGGAATAAGGTTGATTGAAGAGTTGAAAAAGAGGGGCCATGAGGTCATTTTGCTCGCCTCGAAGACGGGGATAATGACCGCCGAGTACGAGACTGGCATAAAGATAGAACCCGACTACGATGAGGACGACCTTTTCGCCCCCACTGCGTCCGGTTCACACCCCATCGACGCTATGGTGATAGCCCCATGCTCCATGAAGACCCTCTCCGCCATAGCCGGGGGGTATTCTAACAATATAATAACGAGGACTGCCGATGTAATGCTAAAAGAGAGGAGGAAGCTGGTGCTTCTTGTCAGGGAGACTCCCCTTAACTTGATCCATATCCAAAATATGTTGGCCGTTACACAAGCTGGGGCTGTTGTAATGCCTGCATCTCCAGGATTTTATACACATCCCAAAACCTTGGACGATGTGGTAAACTTTATAATAGGGAAAATCTTAGATATCTTGGGGGTTAATCATAACCTATACCCGCGTTGGAGGGCCGAAGATGGCACAGCTCGATGATTTGGATAGAGCCATATTGCGCCTCCTTAAGGAAGATGCGCGGCTCACCATATCTGAAATAGCAGAGAAACTCGGCCGGCCTGAATCCACCATACATTTTCGAATTAAAAAACTGCAGGAAAAGAACGTGATTGAGAGGTATACCATAATTCTCGGAGAGGAGTTTAGGCCAAAGTCCCTTGGGGTGTTATATCTACAGGCAAGAACCCCTGTAATAGAGGATTTCCTGGAAAAGTACATTGCACATATAGTGAAAACCCTTGCAATGCTTCCCAATGTTCTCATGGTGGCCCGTAGCGGTCTCGATGGGATAATTGCACTGATAGGCGGAGAAAGCTGGGACAGGGTCGAGGGCTTTGTGAGAGAAACTATCGAAGTTCTTCCGGGCTTGGAGAGAGTCGAACTTTTCCCGGTTGACGGCTTCGAGAAAGGGGCGGGAATAACTGGTTTTCTGGTGGATGTGTGATGGAAGTCGAGGTAAAGTTCAGGGTCCGGTTTGAGGAGATCCACGGCAAAATTCTTGACATTGGGGCAAAGTTCCTTCGCGAGGAGTTCCAGGAAGACGTTTATTTTAAAATGCCCCCCGCTGAACAGCTTAGAGTTAGGAGGGTAAGCAACCTAAACCGTTCTTTTCTGACTTACAAGCGCATAGCCGACCCAGGCAGAAACGAGGAGTTCGACGAGATAGAGGTTGAAGTCTCCGATTTTGAAAAAACCCTTCAGATACTGAAGCGCCTCGGCTTTAAGGAAGACGTATCGGTCAGAAAAAGACGTCTGGTATACCGTTTAGGGGACGTTACCTTCGAGCTGAACGACGTCGATGGGTTGGGAGCTTTCCTTGATATCGAGGTCATCTCCGACAATGTGAAAGAAGCCAAGCGCAGAATATGGGAAATCGCGGAAAGGCTCGGCCTCACCGAGGATGACGTTGAGCCGAGGCTCTACCAGGAGCTGATCAGGGAAGTTGAGGAAAAATAAAACAGCAAAACCAAAATCAGCGTGCCGTGGCTACAATTTTGATGATGTCGTTGAACTCCAGCTCGTAGTCTTCCCCAACGCGCCTGTGGGTTCTCGCGTTGACAGCATAGAGGAAGGTTCTTCCAAGGTCTGTGTGCACCTTGTATGCCAGGTCGCGGGGCGTTGAACCCTTGGGGAGAAGGTGAACGTGGGGCAGGACGTTACCGAACTGATCCGTGAGCTTGTGCTCGTCCTCAACCGGATAAACGGGCACGAGGTTGAGCAGCTCAAAGGTCGCCCTGTTTATGACTTCCTGAACACCAGTGGACCCAAAGCGATCGAGGACTTTCTCCTTTATCAGCCCAAGGGCCTTTTCCTGCTTGGGGCTCATCGGCTTGAGGATTTTGAAGTCACTTGAACCTGGAATATATTCTATGAAGCCTGCCTTTGCTGCCTTCCTCAGCGTTAGTTCTGCTGCTGCACTCGTTGGAACGACTATATAACCCCTGCTCTTTCCCTTCCTCACCAGGCGCTCTATCTGGGCATCGGCAGCGGCATCGGCTTTGTTGGCAGCTATGATAATCGGCTTGTTTATCTTCCTCAGCTCGCGGACGAAGGCAAGCAAATCCTCATCGCTCCACTTAGTCGGGTCGTTGTCGAGGCCGAGCTTGTGGATGGCCTCGAAGGCATCTTCCTCGGTGACGCCTATCCCCGTCAGCTGGTCGGCTATGGCCTGGGCGAGCTTGAGGTGCTGGAGCTTTATCCTCTTCGCGAACTTCTCCCAGTTCTTCCGGAGAATGCCGTATATCCAGTAGTCTATCTCCTTCTCAAGGAACTCGATGTCCTCCACTGGGTCGTGGTGCTCCACAGGATTTCCCTCGGCGTCTGTCTTTCCGGTGGCGTCAACTACGTGTATCAAAGCGGAGGCCATCCTCAGGTCGTCGAGGAACTTGTTGCCCAAGCCTCTTCCCTCATGAGCCCCCGGAACGAGACCGGCGACGTCTATCATCTTTATCGGGATAAGCGCCTTTCCGTCCCTGTACTCGTAGTTCTGGGGGTTCGGTGTGCAGCCGAGTTCTCTGCAGGGATGCTCGGCTATCGCGTAGGTGACGCCGACGTTGGCATCAATGGTGGTGAACGGATAATTGGCAATCTGGACATCGACAAGGGTTGCCGCCGAGAAGAAAGTTGACTTTCCGACGTTTGGCTTTCCAACGAGGCCTATCTCCATGCTACCACCGCCCTAACTTCGCGCGAGGGTTTTAAGGGGTTTCGGCCGAAAACTATAACTCCACCTTTGCACCAGTTCTTTTGGTGAAACCCATGCGAATATACGTCCTTGTCGAGGACTATTCCGGCTACGAAAGCCCCTTCTTAGGGCAACACGGCATAAGCTTCCTGATAGAGAAGGACGGGAAGGGGATACTCTTCGATACCGGCCAGAGTGCCGAGCCGATACTCCACAACATGAAGCTCCTCGGTCTCGATCCGAGTTCACACATCGATTACATCTTCCTGAGCCACTGTCACTACGATCACACGGGCGGGCTCTTGGGGATTCTAAAGGCCATCGGAAAGCGAGTCCCGGTCATAGCGCATCCTGAAATCTTCCGGAGGCACTTCATCACAAAACCCCACCTCAGAGACGTTGGAATGCCCTTCCGGCG
>JALSNG010000074.1 GCA_026987155.1 Thermococcus sp.
TTGCCCTTCATGGCAAAGCTCTCCAGCTTCATTGCCGGCTCGCCTTCGTAGTGCCTCCTGTAGGCCACGTTGAGGAGAACCGCGAAAGCGTCAAGAACCCTGCCGGTTGAGGATGAATAAGCCAGGTTTATCCCCTTGGCGAGCTGGTTTAACACAACGGAGAACTCAACCTTTCCGTACTTGAGGCTCTCGATTGCCCTGGGACAGCATCTCTCGATTATTCCTTCGAGCTCCCCTATACTGTAAACCTTGTTGAGGATACCCATTAAAGCTCTAAGCGGATAGTAACTCCCCAAATCACCCCCGGGGAGCGGGTAGTAGTCTATATGAGCTAACCTCTCAACGTCCTCGTAGCCCAGGTAGAGCACTTCACCGCCCCAGACGTTGCCGTCGGTTCCATAACCGGTCCCATCAACCGCTATTCCTATGGCACTTTCGAGGTTTTTCTCGGCCAAAACGCTTGCTATGTGGGCGTAGTGGTGCTGTACCTGGAGGAGCTCAACTCCCATCTCGTTTGCCAGCTCCATGGCGAGTTTTGTGGTGTTGTAGCTTGGATGCAGGTCGGCTATAATAAGGTCGAACCCCCTAACGCGGAGAATCCTCTTGAAGTGTCCTATCGCTTCCCTCATAAACTCCAGCACTTCAACCTTTCCCGTGTTGCCTATGTACTGGCTCGGGTGAACCTTTCCGCTCTTGATCATTCCAAAGGCGTTCATCAGTTCGGCCCCAATCGCTAAGCCACGGTAGCTGAAGGGAATCTCTATCGGCAGAGGCACAAAACCCCTGCTCCTCCTGATAACGGCCCTCCTCCCATCAACGAATCTTACAACGCTGTCATCTGCCCTGTTGAGTATCTTCCTGTTGTGGAGCAGGAGGTAATCTGCCATACCCTTCAGCTCCTCGAAGGCTTTGTCATTGTCCTTGAGCATAGGCATATCCGGTAGATTCGCCGAGGTCATGACGTAGACTTTGCTTTTGCTCCAGTGAAAGAGTATGTAGTGCGTTCCCGCGTAGGGGAGCATGACACCAATCGTGTGAAGACCCGGGGCTAAATTTTCGGGCAGGGGAAAGGGTTCCCTCTTGCGTAGCGTCACTATTGGCCTCCTATACGAGGTCAGCTCCTCTTCCTCTTCCTTGCTCACGTAGGCGAAGCCCTTGACCGTCTCAAGGGAATCGGCCATTATGGCAAAGGGCTTTGTTTTCCTGAAGGTTCTCCTCCTAAGCTCCGAAATAGCCTCCTCGTTGGTGGCGTCGCAGGCCAAATGAATCCCGCCGATGCCTTTAATGGCCACTACGTAGCCTCTGTCTATGAGCTCAGCGGTTTTTCTCAGAGGGTCGCCGGTTATTTCTTCCCCATCGTTTGTGTAAAGCCTGTAGCTCGGCCCGCAGACTGGACAAGCTACTGGTTCAGCGTGGTAGCGCCTGTTGAGGGGGTCTTTGTATTCACCCTCGCAGAAGTCGCACATTGGGAATTCCTTCATCGTGGTGTTCTCGCGGTCGTAGGGCAAATCCTCGATTATCGTGAACCTCGGTCCGCAGTTGGTGCAGACTATGAAGGGGTACATGTAGCGCTTGTTGGTGGGATCAAACAGCTCCCTTAGACAGTCCTCACATATCGCTATGTCCGGCGGGATTATCGAGTCCCCACCGCTCCCGCCCTTGGAGCTCTTCTCGATGTAAAAGCGGTCGAAGCCCTGGGGCGGGATTTCCTTTTTCTCAAGTTTATCAATCCTCGCGAGCGGTGGCTTTTTCCCGTATATGTCCCCGATAAAGGCCTCAATGTCTTCCTCGCGTCCCTCGACGACTATCTCCACTCCCGCATCGCCGAGGTTCTTGACGTAGCCCCTCAGGCCGTGCTCGTGGGCTATTCGGTAGATGAAGGGCCTGAAACCAACGGCCTGGACTATTCCATTAACGTGAATCCGGTAAGCTTTCATGCCACCCACCGCTTTTTTTCGGTGTTTAGGGCCTTTATAGGTTTCCAAAACCAAAAGTTGAAAACGGGAGTAGAGTTTTGAACCTTTGGTGTTAAAACAAAGCCCCGTACTTGTAGAATATCTGGCAGGTTCCCTCGTAGGACACCATGCAGGGCCCAACCGGATGCCTCGGCGTGCAGGTCTTTCCGAAGTGCGGGCAGTCGGTTGGCATTGCAAGCCCCCTCAAGACGGCACCGCAGAGGCAGCCCTTTTCGAGGTCAGGTAACTTTGGAACCTTGGGGTTGTAGTGGGTCC
>JALSNG010000075.1 GCA_026987155.1 Thermococcus sp.
ATACTCCAGCGAGGGTTCAAAACCTCGCAACCTTTTAAAAGCCCCTCTCAAAGGCTAACCCGGTGGTGAGAATGAGGATAGCGGTCATCGATTACGATAAGTGTAACCCGGACAAGTGTGGTCATTTCCTGTGTGAGCGCGTCTGCCCCGTTAACAGAATGGGAGGAGAAGCGATAATCATAGACGAGGAGAACTACCGCCCGGTGATCCAGGAGGCGAGCTGTACCGGCTGCGGAATCTGCGTGCATAAGTGCCCTTTCAACGCTATAACGATAGTCAACCTCCCAGAGGAGCTTGAGGAGGGTTGCGTCCACCGCTATGGAGTAAACGCTTTCGTTCTCTATCGCCTTCCAATAGTCAAGGACGGTATGGTCGTTGGCATACTCGGGCCGAACGGGACGGGTAAGACTACCGCCGTTAAGGTCCTGTCTGGTCAAATCGTTCCAAACCTCTGCGGCGACAACAAGGACTGGGACGCCGTCATCAGGACATTCCGCGGCAACGAGCTCCAGAACTACTTTGAAAGACTCAAGAACGGAGAGATAAGGCCCGTAGTGAAACCGCAGTATGTGGATTTAATACCAAAAGCGGTTAAGGGCAAAGTCAGGGATTTACTCAAGCGGGCCGACGAAAACGGAAGGTTCGATGAGGTTGTTGAGGAGCTCGAACTCGAGAACATTCTCGACAGGGAGATAAAGCAGCTGTCCGGCGGTGAGCTTCAGAGGGTTGCCATTGCGGCCGCGATGCTTAGAAACGCTCACTTCTACTTCTTCGACGAGCCCTCAAGCTACCTCGACATAAGGCAGCGCCTCAAGGTGGCTAAGATTATCCGCAAGCTTGCCGACTCCGGAAAGGCGGTTCTGACGGTCGAGCACGACCTGGCGATTCTTGATTACATGAGCGACATAATCCACGTGGTCTACGGCAAGCCCGGAGCGTACGGCATATTCTCCCAGCCGAAGTCAACTCGCAACGGTATAAACGAATTCCTGCGCGGCTATCTCCGCGACGAGAACGTTAGGTTCAGACCGTATGAGGTCAGCTTTACCAAGAAGAGCGAGAGGAAGAGCCAGGAAGGCGAGATACTGGTCGAGTATCCGAGGCTGGTGAAGGACTACGGGGGCTTCAGACTTGAGGCAGAGGGCGGAGAGCTTTACATCGGCGAAGTGGTCGGCATAGTGGGGCCCAACGGAATAGGCAAGACCACCTTCGTCAAGATGCTCGCCGGTGTGGAAAAGCCCACAGAGGGAGAGGTAAACTGGACGCTCACAGTAAGCTACAAGCCCCAGTACATCAAGGTGGACTACGAGGGGACGGTCTTCAACCTGCTGAGCAGGATAAACTCAGGAAAGCTGATGAACAGCTTCTACAAGAGTGAACTCCTGAATCCGCTTGGCATTCCAGAGCTTTACGACAAGAAGGTGAACGAGCTGAGCGGTGGAGAACTCCAGAGGGTTGCGATAACCGCCTGCCTGATAAGAGACGCTGACCTGTACCTCCTCGACGAACCTTCAGCCCATCTCGACGTCGAGCAGAGATTGGCCGTCTCAAAGGCCATACGCTCCCTCATGGCCAAGAACGAGAAAACAGCTTTGATAGTCGAGCACGACGTCATGATGGTCGACTACCTCAGCGACAGGCTCATAGTCTTCGAGGGCAAACCAGGAAAGAGTGGAAAAGCTTTGCCACCCATGGGGATGAGGGATGGCATGAACCGCTTCCTTGCGTCGGTTGGGATAACCTTCAGGCGCGATCCAGAGACTGGGAGACCAAGGGCAAACAAGGAAGGCTCCGTAAAGGACAGGGAGCAGAAGGAGAGGGGAGAGTACTACTACTCATGAATTCCGAGACTTTCGGGCCGTAAAAGACTTAAGGCGGTGAAAAGATACTGGAAAACCGTGGGGATGAAAAATGCTTCCTCCTGGTAAAATTCCTCCGGAAAAACTCAGAGATATCGTCTTTAACCGCCTTGGGGTTAAGAGCGAGCGGGTCATAATAGGGGCCGATGTCGGGATAGACGCCGCTGCAATCGATTTTGGTTCTTCCGTTCTCGTGGCATCAACGGACCCGATAACTGGGGCCGAAAAGGGGATAGGTTTCTATGCCGTTCACGTCAACGCCAACGACGTTGCAACCTTTGGAGCGAAACCAAAGTGGTTTCTTGTGAGCATACTCCTCCCGGAGAGCGCCAATGAGAGGCTCCTCGCCGAGATAATGCGCGAGCTCCACGAGAGCGCATCAAAGCTCGGGGTTGCCATAGTTGGCGGCCACACCGAGGTGACTCCAGGCTTGGAGAAGCCGATAGTGGTGGGAACGATGCTCGGTGAGGTGCCGAAAGAAAAGCTCGTGACCTCCAATGGGGCCATGCCAGGGGATGCGGTTATCGTCACCAAGTGGGCCGGCCTGGAGGGGACGTCGATAATAGCGAGCGAGAGGAGCGAAGAGCTCGAAAAAGCCTTCGGAAGGGATTTCGTGGAAAGAGCTAAGTCCTTCATCGAGATGATAAGCGTCGTGGAGGACGCTCTAACGGCCAACGAGGTCGGCGTCCATGCCATGCACGACCCAACGGAGGGGGGCATAGCCAACGGTCTCCACGAGATGGCGGATGCGGCAGGCTTGGGCTTCCGCGTTTATAGGGAGAGGATTCCCATAAGGGAAGAGACGCTGAAGATATGCGGGTTCTACAACCTAAACCCCCTGGCTCTGATAAGCTCCGGGACGCTGATGATAGCAGCCCCGAAGGAGAAGGCTTGGAACGTTGTTAATTCGTTAAACGCCAAGGGCATTAATGCCTCGGTCATAGGGGAGTTTGTAGACGAGCCCAGCGTAAAAGTAATCGTTGAGGATGGAAAGGAGAGGATTCTTGAGAGGCCTGAAAGCGACGAGCTGTGGAAGGTAATTTAGGAAATCTTTTATCCCCCTCAACTATTCTTAGTATGGTGGAACCAATGTGCAGAATTCTATTTGCCGCAGGTGAGGGGGAAGAGATTAGCCCGCTCTTTGAGGCCCTCGTTAAGGGGGCTGAGAATGACCCGTATAAAGAACGTAGGGGAAAGGGGCGGCAGCATCGAGACGGGTGGGGGTATGTCCTCCTGAAAGGAGAAAGTGTAAGGCACTACCGCTCGCTCAGGCCTATTTTTGAAGACGTCGAGGGAATGGAGTCACTAAGGGAAGGCCTCAACGGATTCACCGTTCTCATGGTCCACGCAAGGGCCGCCTCCCAGGGGAGCAGGAGCTTCTTTAACGTCCAGCCATTTGCGTTTTCGAGCAGAAGGGGTTTTTCGTTCTGGGTTTTGCACAACGGGGATCTGGACAAGGAGGAAATCATTAGAAGGGCCGAGCTAAACCCTACGGAGTTGAAAGATGCATCAGACAGCTACGTTTTTGGTACATACCTATGCCGGAAACTTGAGAGCACGAGTCTGCCCAATCTTCTCTTTCACTACAGGGTAGTCGAGGAGACCACAAAAACCGCGTTCAACACCATGACACTCTTTCACGATTCCAGAAAGGGTTTTAGGGCTTTTATCACGGCAAGGATGCGCGACGACTTCCTGGACAACCGGCTCGAATACGACTACTACAGACTCATTGCACTCAAAAGGAAGAATCTGTTCGCCGTGGCATCGTCAACCCTGGAACTTTATCATCCGGATAACTACGAAACCCTCTCAAACGAAACGGCCTTTAAGGTTAAGATTAAAGACGGGACCTTTGAAGTGAAGAGGGTTCATATCTGACACTGGGGGGATGGGAATGGAGAGGGGGGCCCCCATAAAAGTCTACATGACGCGAAAGCTCATTGGAGTTGAGCCCGAGGACACCGTTAAACGGGCCTGCGAGATCATGGTAGAGTTTGACATAGGCTCCCTTGTGGTATTCGAAAAGAAGAAGGTCGTTGGTTTTTTCACGAAAAGCGACGTGATTAGACGTGTTGTAATTCCTGGATTGCCCAACGACACACCGGTTCGCAAGATAATGAGCGAAGAACTGGTAACGGTTGACGCTAACGCACCCCTCCAGGAGGTTCTGGACCTGATGGCCAAGAAGGGCATCAAACACATGCTCGTTGAGGAGAATGGGGAGATAGTTGGAATATTTAGCCTGAGCGACCTTCTCACTGCAAGCAGGAGGAGGCTTGAAACGGCGATAGCAACGGAGTGATGAGAATGCTCCGGATAGCCCACATAAGCGACACCCACATCACAGGAGAGAGTGCCTACAAAAGTTACGCTTACGACCTCATCGTGAATGAAATAAACCGCCTGGACTTTGATTTTGTGATACACACAGGTGACGTGACAAATCAAGGGCTTAGGGAGGAATACGAACGGGCCACGTACGAACTGGGCAAAATAGAAAAACCCCTCGTGGTTCTTCCCGGCAACCACGATGTCCGAAACGTGGGGTACAAACTATTTGAAGAAATGATCGGGCCGCTGAACGGCGTTTACGAGTTCAGGGATGGTGTGGTAATATGGGTCGATTCAACGATACCGGATCTAAGCGACGGGCGGATAGGGGGACACAAGTTTCGATGGCTCAGGAGACGGCTTGAGGAGTACTCCGACAGAAAGTTCAAACTGGTTGCGGCTCACCACCACCTCGTCCCACTGCCGGATACTGGAAGAGAGCGCAACGTCCTGTACAACGCCGGAGACCTGCTCGGACTGCTTCTCCTTCATGACGTTAACATCTACACCTGCGGACACAAACATGTGCCCAACGTATACCGTGTGGAAGACCTCATAGTGGACAACGCTGGGTGCACCTCGTGCAAGAAGACTCGCAGGGGAGACGTCAACAGTTACAATATAATAACCCTCCACGACGACGGCAGGGTGGAGGTGCGGATAAGAAGGGTCACTGGCGAGGAGAAGAGCGCATGGTACAAACCCCTCCGGCCCAAAATATTCATACCCAGAGGAAAGAGATTACTCAGAATCGTCCAGATGAGCGAGAGCAACGTCTCGGACAGGATATACTTCAGAAGGAAAGTCCTTGAGAATGCAATACGTATCATAAACGAGAGGCTAAAGCCCAACCTTGTAATACACAACGGTGACCTCGTGGACATGGGAATCGAGCGTTACTATGAGAGGGCCATTGAATTCTACGAGAAGGTCAGGGCCGAGAAGTTGATAGTTCCAGGACACAACGACATAACGTACCTTGGCTACGATTTATTCCTGGAGTACTTTGGAGAACCCGAAACTTTTGAATTTGGGGGTTTCGCCTTTTTACCAGTAATAAGCGCCCAGTACGAGACGCCCATAGGTGTTGTAGGGAGAATAGGACAGAAGAAAATAGCAAAATGGCTTGAAGAATACAGGGAGAGCTTCACGGTAGTTATTATGCACCACAACATAATCCCGGTGCCGAGAAGCAGAGAACTCGGGTTCTTAGAGGATGCCGGCGATGTTCTCAGAGTCCTAACTGAGGGGAGGGCTAACCTCGTTTTGACGGGGCATGGGGGCAACACATTTGGGGTTAAAGTGGAGGGAACCCCCATTGTAAACGCGGGCTCTATAAGCTGGGAACTCCACAGAAACCCCTTTGGGAATAGTTTTAACCTCATAGATGTCTATGAAGACATGATCGTTGCCTTTGAAGTGCAGGCCACGTGGGGAACGAGGAGGCTCATTGGACTGTGGAAAATAAAGGAGGCACTAAAGAGTTAATCCTCAAGCTCTTCCATCAGGCTCCTCATCAGGTCGTTTATTATCTTGAGGACAGTGGATTCAAGCTCCACGTTAGGTACCATGGGTATCCCGAGTTCCTTGGCCCTCTCAACGATGAAATCCTGGATCATCATGATTTCATCTAAATGCTCGAGATAGTAATCCGCTGGCCTCCTGCTGTATCGAGCCCTCTCATAAAAACGTGCCTCAAGTTCCTTCCGATTCCTTACGGTTATCACGTACATGAAATCCTTCGAGTTCAGCCTTATGTAGCCGGGAACAAGGTGAATTCCCTCGATTATAGCGTTAAATCCCTCCTTGTGGGCCCTTCCAAGCACTGCATTGATGCCAACCGAGACGTGTCTGACCTGCTCCTCAAAGCCCCCTATCACCCCACTACCCGGGCTTCCCGCCACCTTCCAGGCCAAGAAAGAGGAGGTGTGAAGTGCTGGAAGCAGCTCGGGGGCTATTATTCTCCGCATGACTTCCCTTATCGTGTCAGTCCCGATGACGCTCCTTATCCCGAGCCTGAAGGCGAGCTCCGTGGCTATTGTGGATTTTCCAACCCCTGTGGTTCCCCCAAGCAAAAGGGTAACGGGCATTTTCATATGCCTCAACTTGCGCCAGAAAAGGTAACTCCTCGCTGCATCCTTCAATCCGTGCTCGAGGAGCTTTCTGTAGGTGATCTCGCGGATCTCCTCAGTCGTGACCGTTTTGAGTCCCTTTGCCTCAAGTTCCTTTTGGACCTCCGAGGCTATAATGTATGCTATCCCCACATCAACCCCAGCGAGGGTTATTGAACGAGTTAAGATACCCCTTGAAAATGGCAGCTTTATCTTCCTCTCCGAGTCAGTCACGAGTATCATCACTATCACCCAAGAGTCTTTTTCCCAGCTCCAAGACAGCCCTTTTGAGGTCTTTACCATCCACGTTAACAGGCTCGTTGTCGAAATAAACCACCCCCACACCCCTTTCAATCGCCCAGCGAGTTACAACGTCCACCGCAGCGGCCTTGAGTTCCACCACTACAGCGTCGATTCCCTTGAATGACCTGAGATCGTTCACCAGGAGGGGCCTCTTAGAGAGGTTTGGTGAGACGTATGCAACATCCGCACCGAGGGACTCCAAGTGGGATTTAGCACGGGGAATCCCCCTCTCACCCGTCATTATGAGGGCTACCCTCCTCCCAGACACATCCCCAAGCGGCCGGGGTAGAAAGGTTACGAGGTGGATGTCGGCGCGTGGGTTTATTTCCCTTACAATCTTGGAAATACGCTCCGCTTTTCTACCGGCGGCTTCCGTCATAGTAACGACGACAATGTCAGCGAGGGATATCCTGAACGGTCCAAAATAACCTTTCAAGTGATCTTCCTTTTGAAGGGCACTTACCACAGTTATGTAGCCGTCCGCTAAATAGGCGGGAAAAGTGGCCCCGCTGCCCTCGAGTATGATTAGGTTATGCGGCATGTCCTTGGCCATCTCAATGGCTTCATCGACTACGTCAAAAAAAGAGAATCCAGCCATCCCACCCCCGCACCTTCTACAGCCTATGGTTGTCACCCTCGAGGTGAGGGCATCCTCAAAGTGGTCAGATGCGGCGTGTCTGCCCTTAAGTGCCACGTTAAGGAGGTACTCCGGGGTCAGCTGAAAGCTTTCCCCATCCACCAACTCAGGCCTTTCGGGCCCGCCCCGCCCCATTGTGATTATCAATGGTCTTGATACCCTCTTTAGAGTCCTCGCCACGAATCCGGCTACGGCAGTTTTTCCAACACGTTTCCCCGTTCCGATAATGGCCACGCTCGGCTTGGGGGGCTTTTTTAAGGCCTTGGGGCGAAACTCAAAGTCGGCACCCCTATAGGACACTCCATATCTCAGGCACGTGGAAGCTATCCTGAAACGGGCCTCGTAATCGACCACGGGCTCGTCGCTAAGGTCAACCACCTCCCCGACTTCACCCGATGATACCGCATTCTCCAGGGCTCGGATGGGGTCCCCAAAGTACACGGGTATCCCCAAAATATCCTCCAACTCCCGGGGGTTCCTGAGCTTTTCTTCCCCTCCTAAAAACACTGCACAGCAGACATCCTCCAACCTATTCAGGGCCCATCTGATGACATCAGGGTAATGCTCCCCATCGATGAGGACGAGTCTTTTCATCCCACCACCAGGCCTGTATTGGCGAAGGAGGATTTAACCTTTGCCTGTTTCAAAACTGCAAGGATATTGCTTATTTTTTGTAAAAGTTGCAATTGAATAGAGCATGTTTTCTATGGAAAATTGATTGAGGATCCTAACTCCAAGCTGAGAAGCGCCATCCTCGAATGCCCGGGCGGAAAGGGTTATAAACCCAAAGGAACTTATGAATTGTGGCGACCGCCCTTAAGCGGAGCCCCAAAGGAGGTGCATGACATGGCCGAGTTGATAGTTAAGTCCAAGGTTAAGGAGCTCGTCAAGAGCTTCGATGAGGGCATGAGGGTTAGCCCAGAATTCTACGACGCACTTGAGGAGGAACTTAAGGTTCTCGTAGAGAAAGCCGTCAAGAGAGCTCAGGCTGAGGGCAAGAAGACCCTCTACGCCAGACACGTTTGAAGCCCTTTTCTCAGATACATTTTTATTATTCCCTTCCAACTTCACATGGTGGAACTATGGGTCTACGCACGTTTAATGAACGCCTCTACTTCTATCCCGGCAGTCCCGGAACGCTCCTCAAAGTTAACGACGGGGGAGCTGTCATCGTTGACCCCGGGCATGGAAGTGGGAGACACAAGGACCTCAGGAGGGAGGTCAGAAAGCTCGGGCTCGAGATAAAAGCTCAGCTCGCAACTCACGGTCACGCGGATCACATCGCAGTGGCACCCCGAATAAACGCCCCTCTCTTCATCCACAGGTTCGAGTTCTCCATAGCGGAGAGTCCCCTCAACAGGGAGCTTCTCACCTTCGGCTCAAAGGCGCCAGAAGGGTTCCTCGTCTTCCAGTTTCCGGAGGAGGTTAAAGTTCATGCAGTCTTTGAGTGGGGGGACGAACTATTTGGCTTAAAGACCATCAGGCTGAACGGCCACTCCCCTGGAATGACGGGATTCTTAGACGAACAATCCGGCGTGATATATGCGGGGGATGCCTTCTTCGGTGAGAGGGTGATAGAGGCCGTCGGCCTTCCGTACCTCGTCGATCCAGAGTTATTTAAAGCTTCAATTAAAGAACTACAGAATTATGCAGAAAGGGGCTTCCTGCTCATACCATCCCACGGAAAGGCCGTAAAGGGTGGAGAGGCGATTGAACTGCTCGACTTTAATCTCAACCGCGTCGAGGAAATGGGGGAACTCATCCTAAGACTCCTCGAAAACCCCATGGGGCTCGATGAGCTGGCCTTCAAAATTATGGGACATTACCGGGTCGAGGTGACACCCCCAAAACTCGCCCTCAACCTCATGCCGCTTAGGGCCTTCATAGCGACACTGTACAACGAGGGGAAGATTGAGGCCGTCGTTGAGAATGGACTGAAGTGGAGGGTTAGGAGAGATTGAAAACCGTTAGGAACTTCCAAAGGGGGACTACATCTATTTTAACTCCCCCTTCGGTTACCTCGTTCTCATCTTCCCAAGTGATAACCAGACCCCTCCGCATCATGAGCAATTTTGCCACGCGAACTATGTTTCCAACCTCC
>JALSNG010000076.1 GCA_026987155.1 Thermococcus sp.
GGGGACTTGCTCATTGTGGAACCAAGTATCGCGAATAATCCCGCAAGGAGGATCAGGTGAAGGCTCCTATTCCTCATCCGCCCCATCTTCCGAGCTCCTTTCCGGCTTCTCTTCGGCCTCCTCTTCCCCTACCACCGCCTTGATATAGCCCAGGATGTCGTGGATTATGAAGAAGCTTAAAGCAGCATCAACGGCGGAGTAAACGTTTCCAGCAATGAGAAAGAGGAGTGCAAAGAAAAACTCTGCAAAAACGTAGATGAGAGCCACTTTTATTGCAGTTCTACTCCCGGTTCCCACTCCGTAGGCGAGGGTGAGGCTGAAGAGAGCGAAGAAGAGGTAAACCGGAGAGCTCAAGGAATAGGCGTAGTAAAGAAGAAGGAGTCCGTTTATCGCGAGCAAATACGTGGCCACTCTCGGAGGTTTTGGTTCCCGCATGGATTTAATTGAAGAAGAAAGCTTATAGACCTTGCGTTCACCAAACCCTGTACTCATCACCCGGGGGCTCCTTCCAGATATCTCCGCCTTTTTCATCAGAGCCCATTGATGGTTTTGTTGCAGGTCTTTTAAGACCACGTAGCGCCCTACGGAGAAAAGCCAGAAATACGAGAAGAACCGGAGTCCAGAAGGCCATCTCTGAAATGAGGGGGTTGGGGGTGTAATAAAAGAGCCTCCCCATGGCGTTCACCATAACCTTAAGCACTTCGCCCAGGAAGAGGGCCACTATCAAGGTCATTACCCCAAGAAGAATATCGTAGCCGTAGCGCTCCATAAATCGTTCAACGCCCGTGGGACTCACCCCCTATCCCGTGGAGTTCAAAGAGTTCAGCGTATTTAAATCCATCGTCAGGGAAGACTAACACTGCGGTGCCCTTTACTCTTTCCTTTAGAACGGCACTGTAAACAGCTCCAGAGCTCGGGCCCACCAATAGCCCATCCCTTTTAGCCACGAGCTTAACTCCCCCAATGGCCTCCTCGAGGGTTACCTCAACGACCTCGTCAACATAGTTTATCCACTTCGGTCCGGTTTCCAGGCGCTTGATTCCTGGGATCCTCTCACCCTTCGCAGGGACGACGCCGACTACCTTGGTGCCATAGCGCTCCTTGAGATAGCTCCCAATTCCAGCGATGTGCCCCGAAGTGCCTATTCCGGCAACGAGTACATCGGGGTTTTTTCCAACCGCTTTCAACTGCCCTTCAATTTCCATCGCCGTCATCCGGTGGGCCATGAAGTTGTCCTCGTTCTCGTACTGGTTGAGGTTCAATGCCCCCGCCTTCCCGGCCTCTTCCCGCACAAAGCACACCATATCCCTGTCTATAGTTTCGAAGTTCGTAAGCACTACCTCCGCCCCAAGGGTCTTGAGAAGGGTCACAGTCGCCTTCGGAGTTGTCTTCGGGAGATAAGCCCTGAACCTGACGCCAAAAATGTTACTCATGGCGGCCATCGCTATTCCAACGTTGCCGGAGGTTGCCTCAAAAAGAGGTTTTTCACCGATTTCCCCGCGCTCACAGGCCTTCGTAAGCATGTGAAAAACAGCCCTGTCCTTTACGCTCCTGCTGAAGGGATTAAAAAACTCCAGCTTGGCAAAAGACATCCCCCCTTAAGTTCAGGCGCAGGAGGGGGGTGGGTTTGTACTTCTCGAAGAGTTCAACGCTGTTGTTGAAGACGTTCATGTTAACCACCGGTAAAAGTCCAATCCCCCATTTAAAAATTTTCCGTAAACATGTGGTTAAGGACAAAACAGTACATTATCACGGAGAGTATTTTGGAGTTCCTCCAGAATGCAAAGAAACTCTCCGAGCGAGCCCTTCACAACAGGATACCTTGGCACAAAGGGGCACGGCTCCTCCCGCTCGATGCTTATCTCGAACGTCCCTATCTTCCTGGCAATTCCCACTATCTCCTCCTTGTCCATCCCTATGAGCGGCCGCAGAATGGGCAAATCGCTCGCGGTGCTTATTATCATGAGGTTGTCAAGTGTCTGGGAAGCCACTTGGCCGAGGCTGTCGCCGGTTACTATGGCCATGGCACCGATCTCATGTCCCACCCTGCACGCCTTCCTGAGCATCATATATTTACAGAAGAGGCACGTCCACTTGGCCTTTCCGATCTCTGCCAGCTTCGAGAAAACCGGCGCCTGCTCCTCGTAGGCATCTACTATAACCGGCTCATTCAGCTTTCCGTACTTTCCGAGAA
>JALSNG010000077.1 GCA_026987155.1 Thermococcus sp.
GGTCTTGAGATTGCAGGGCTAAGCGATGAAACCGTTGAGGAACTCCGCTCTTTTCTCCCGCCCCAGTGCTCGGTGAAGAATCCGATAGACCTGATAGCTGATGCAGACTACGAGCGTTACAGGAGAACCATTGAGGTCGTTTGCAGAGATAAAAACGTGGATTCGCTCCTCGTTATCTGCGTGCCACCGATTTTTATTCCAAGCGAAGAGATAGCGAGGGCGATAATCGAGGCCGAATGCGATAAGTCGATTGTGGTTAACTTCATGGCCGGGGATCTGGTCAGGGAGGGAGTCAAGCTTTTGGAGGAACACGGAATCAAGAACTTCCCAACGCCTGAGCGCGCGGCGAGGGCCCTTACATGGCTCGCGAGGCGCAGAGGTTTTTGAAGCCCCCTTAAGATGAAGGGTTGACTTTGGGAGAGAAATCCACTGGCCGGGGAAGTGGCCCGGCAGGTTTTTATAGGTCTTCTTCAACCCTTATAACGATGATAGCGCTCGGTATAGAGGGTACCGCCCACACTCTCGGCATAGGCATCGTTACAGAAAAAGAAGTCCTTGCCAACGTATTCCACACCCTCACGACGGAGAAGGGCGGCATTCATCCAAAAGAGGCCGCTGAACACCACGCCAGGCTCTTGAAGCCCCTTCTTAAAAAAGCCCTTGAAGAGGCCCGAATAACTATGGAGGATGTTGATGTGATAGCCTTTTCTCAGGGGCCGGGTCTCGGACCCGCGTTGCGGGTGGTTGCCACGGCCGCGAGGGCACTTGCGATAAGGCACAGAAAGCCCATAGTTGGGGTGAATCACTGCATAGCACACGTGGAAATAACCAAGATGTTTGGGGTTAAAGACCCGGTTGGTCTCTACGTCAGCGGCGGCAACACGCAGGTTTTGGCTTTGGAAGGAAAAAGATACCGCGTCTTCGGCGAGACGCTGGACATAGGCATAGGAAACGCGATAGACACCTTCGCGAGGGAGTTAGGAATAGGCTTTCCAGGCGGCCCGAAGATTGAGAAACTGGCTCTAAAGGGTGAACGCTATATTGAACTCCCCTACGCGGTCAAGGGGATGGATTTGAGTTTCTCTGGAATCCTGACCGAGGCCGTCAGGAAGTACAGAACCGGGAAGTACCGCGTGGAGGATTTAGCTTATTCATTCCAGGAAACTGCCTTTGCCGCCCTGGTGGAGGTAACGGAGAGGGCTGTAGCACACACGGGCAAGGATGAGGTTGTCCTGGTCGGTGGCGTCGCCGCTAACAACCGCCTTCGCGAGATGTTGAGGGTTATGACGGAGGACAGGGGGGTAGACTTCTTCGTTCCGCCCTACGACCTCTGCCGCGACAATGGTGCGATGATAGCCTACACTGGGCTGAGAATGTATCTCGGCGGGGTGCGCTTCTCGCTCAACGACACCGTAGTCAGGCAGAAGTTTAGAACCGACGAGGTTGAGGTGGCATGGAGTTAATCAGCGGTCTCCCGCGCCTCGTGGCGGATCTGCTTCTCCTGATTGGTATAGGCTACGCTGCTTACTACGCCGTCAGAAGGATATCCCGTTATGAGGAGCCCCTCAACGGTCTCGTCAAGATAACGGCCCTTTCCCTCTTGCTTGCTACTATTGGACGTGCCCTCGATGTAATAGATGACTTTGGGGTATCGGATGAAACGGCAGGGGTTCTTATGAAGGTCGAGTTCGTCCTCTATTTCTTTTCGATTCTTGGAACCATCTACGGGATCATACGTTACATCTCAACCGTGGAGAAAAGGTTATTTCCCCCGCCGAGGGCACTCTCCGTTGATAGCAGGGTGAAGAGGGGGGCTTATCTTTTCATTTCAGAGGCTGAGACTCTTGAGGATCTCCTCAGGGTAATTAAGGCGCCGGTACTCTTGATAACAAGGAATCCAGATCGCTATGGTGAGCTCCCCCCAAACGTTTCTACCCTTTGGGTTACTCCCTCTTCAGAGAGGGGAATCTCCCCCACAAAGCTTCACGTCCTCCTTGAGAGTGCGGTGAAGTTTGTTCGTGAGGGGGGAAGGATAGTTGTCGTTGACTGTGTTGAGGCCCTCATCCTCTACAATGATTTCAGGGCGGTTTTTAAGTTTCTAACGGCTCTAAAAGACAACGTGCTGGCCGGGAAAGGTACATTGATAGTCACAGTCGGTAGGGGCACGATCGATGAGAGGGACTTTAACGTCCTCACAAGGGAATTCATCCCAGTTAGTGATGTTGCCGAGCTGTTTAAAACCTCCTCTTGATTTTCATGGTGTACTTTGGATAGACTTCCTCCGTAAATCGCACGAATTTTGTTCTCCTTGGTGATTCTTTGATCCTTATCTCGTCCTCTGGGTCGAGGTAGCGGTAGAATTGGCCGTCTATCGTCAGAATGATTTCCCTCGTGGAAGAAACGTTCCTCACTTCTATTGGACTTTTTGAGGGTACTATCATTGGTCTTGAGCTTAGGGCCACGGGTGCAACGGGAACAATGACGACAACATCGAGGCGGGGATCAACAAAGGGTCCGCCAGCGCTCATGGCGTAGCCGGTTGAACCGGTGGGAGTGGCGAATATAACGCCGTCTGCCCTGACTTCGTCGGCGAGTCCCCCTTCAATGTAGTACTTCACGTGGATTATCTTTCCTGGAATGCCTGTGAGCACGGCCACCTCGTTTAGGGCATCAGGCACCTTTTCTCCGGACTTGAGTACGGGCCTTAGTTTCATCCTCTCGTCTATGTGATACTCCCCGCTCAGGAGTTTTGTAAGGGCAAAGAATGTCTCATGGGGTTCAACTTCGGTTAAAAAACCGAGCGTACCCATGTTTATTCCGAGTATGGGGGTATCTTTTTTTGTCTGATGTTCCACTCTCAGTATAGTTCCGTCTCCCCCGATGACTATTATGAAGTCCACGTTAAACTCTTCGAGTGGTTTCACATCCTCCTCCCTGAATTCCATGAGGTGGGAGTAAGTCTCGCTGTCAACGACCACCTCATAACCGTTGCGTTTTAAAAAGTCATAAACCCTGTATGCGAGCTTTAAAGCATCCTCCTTGTCCCTTCTCGCAACCACTCCAAACTTCATCCTCCATCCTCCTCCAGCACACTGACGTCCGGGGCGGGTAGGGGCATCTCCTCTCCGGATCCCAGCTCAGCCACGGTGAAGGATCCTACGAGTGTGGGGCCCCAGAACGAGATGAGTCTCTCAATCAGAACTCCAGTGACAGCGAGTTCAGGGTTTATCCCGAGGGATATGAACACCGCAGTGTTCACGGCTTCCACTATTCCGGCCCCACCAGGGATTATTGCGAACATTCCAACGACCATCCCCACCACGAGAACAACGGTTATGTCCTGGGGGTTTAGGGGATAACCCACCGCGAGGAACACGAGATAGTATCTCGCTATAGTTAGGAGCCAGTATGCGAACGAGTAACCTATGGCAAGGGTGGTTCCTCCCTTCGCCCTCTCAAGTTTTTTGAAATCTCCTTGGAAACGGGGTATGGTTACTTCAATAATTTTCTTAAAGCCATCAAGGTGTTGCCGTGCGCCCGAGGGGCTTATTTTCTTGTAAAACCTGTATATCCACCATACAACCTTATCAGCCTTTTCTTCGCTCATCAGGACGCTTATCACAAGGAAGGTAAAACCAATCATCACAAGGTCAAGGAGAACTATGAGTACCGTCAGGGCTTTCTCTCCTAAGGAGTATGTGTGTAGGGTTGCGGCCACCATCATGAACCCTACGGGGACGAGGTCAAGGATCCTGTCCATCATTACGCTTGCGGTTATGCCCCCGTATGGTTTCTTGGTCTCCTTTGCAAGGTAGTACACCCTTATAAACTCCCCGAGCCCCTTGGCCCCGGGACTTATGTTGTTGAAAAACATGCCCACAAAGACGGCTTTGAAGACTTTTCTGAAGGGTGCGTTTATTTCGATTGCACTTAGGAGTACTTTCCACCTCAACGCCAAAGCGATAATCGTCAGGACGTAAACAAAAACCGCGAGGAGGAGGTATTTCCAGTCGGCCGTTTTCAGTATGTCGGCTATTCCCTTTGCGCCCGCCCAGTCTATGAGGGCGAGTATTATCATAATTCCAAAGCCGAAGAAGATTATCCTCTTTTTATCCATTCCCCTTCGCCCCTTCTATTTCCCCATTATTTGCTTCGCTTCCTGTTAAACTTTTCTTATCTGAAGTAAGTTTCACACCAAAGTGGGCCATTATGCTCCCCCCGAGGAAGGTTGGGATCCAGTAGGATATCATCCTCTCAACTATTGTGGCCGTGACTGCCACTTTTTTGTCTATACCGAGGAGAATGTAAACGGCCGAATTGACGGTCTCTATCAACCCTGCCCCTCCTGGTATAACGCTGACTAACCCCACGACTATCCCAACCATCTGTACCACCATGACGTCGGGGAGTTTTATGGGATAGTTCATGGAGTAGAAGACGTAGTAGGAGCGAAGGAGGACAAAAAACCACGAGAGAAACGAATACAGGAGGGCTAAGAAGAAGCTCTTTTTATCCCTCATCAGAAGTTTAAAGCCCTCTTGGAACTTTGGAACGTTGACCTCAATGATGTGTACGAACTTCTTCTCATACTTCTGGGCTTTCTTGGGCATCAGCCTTGAAAACTGACGGAAGAGCCAGTAGGACATCCTCTTGGTTCTCCCCTCGTTCAGGAGTATGGCAAAGGAGGTTATTATCATTACGAGCAGGAGAAAGTCGAGCGTGAGTAGGGTAATTGTGAGACTCGTAGAACCGAGGAGGTAGACGTATACTGTGGAGAGCACTATCATGACTACTACAGGGATAAGATCGAGAACCCTATCGGCCATCACGGTTGCGAGAACGGGTCCGTATTCCCCGTCGGAACGTTTTGATAGGTAGTACATCCTAATGGGCTCCCCGCCTCCTCTCGCTCCGGGAGTTACGTTGTTGACGAATATCCCTGCAAAGAGGGCTCCGAGGATGACCTTGAAGGGTGCGTTTATGTTCAAGCTCTTCAGCAGAACGCGCCACCTAAGGGCCCAGAGGAGAATCCCAGCCACGTAAACGCCAGTGGCGAGTAGCAGATAGTCCATTCTCGCCCTTTTCAGGACTTCCATCACTCCCCCCAGGCCTGCCCAGCGGAGGAGGAGCAGTATCATGAGCACCGCGAAGCCGAGGAAGACTACCTTTTTTCTGTCCATCCTCACACCTTCCTCAGTCTTGCTATGAAGAATCCTTGGGTAAGGTGTCTGTTAGGGTAGAACCTCTGGACTTCGTAGAGCCCCATACCATGGGAGCCCACAAAGAGGGACTGCTCTTCGAGCTTTAATCCTTTTTTCATCATGTACCTGACGTTGGCCTCGTTTTCTTCAACGCTCAGAGTGCAGGTTGAATAGACCAGAACCCCTCCCCTCCGAAGGGACTTTATGGCCGCGTTTATAAAGTGCCTCTGGTAGCGGGCTGTGGCGATTATATCCTTGGGGGTCCTGCTCTCCCAGAGTTTTGGCCGTATCCCCAGGGCAGTGCAGGGTGCATCGAGGAGTATTTTGTCCGCCTTAAGGCCAAGTTCTGGCAGTTTCCGTGAGTCCATTCTGATAAGTTTCACATTCTTGACTCCGAGCCTTTTTAACTCTTCTTCCATCTTCTTCAGTCTATTCATTGACTTGTCGATCGCTATTATCTCCCCCCGGTTCTGTGTGAGTTGGGCGATGTGGCTCGTTTTTCCTCCGGGAGCTGCTGCCATGTCGATTATGAGCTCCTCTTCGCTTGGCTCAAGAACATGGGCGACCACCATGGAGGGCATACTTTGGGCGTAGAATAGGCCCTCCTTAAAACTATCCAGTTCGCTTAAACTCGGCAGTTTGAACTTTGGTAGGGTAACCTCTACCGCCACCCCCCGAGTCGAGACGATCATCTCTTTGGCGCCCATCCTTGCCCTTCCAATCCCAACAAGTAGACCTTTTGGATCCAGGATTTGAACCTCATCACCAGGTTTAATTCCTTTATCGGCCCGGAGGACGCCGGGAGCGTAGAGGTTTGCTCCCTGATAGACGCTCTCACTCGCGAACTTGTTGGCCACCACTCTCTTGAGGCCTGGCTCGTAATCATCATGAAAATTCGGCCCTTGGCGCTCGAAGTAGACGCCTTCTTTTAGATGGGGGCTTCTTTTTGGCCTTAATCCTTCCTTTCTGAGGATATTCATGAGTTTTGATCGGCTCGTTTTTAGCGTGTTAACGCGAATGTAGTACTTCTCCACCGGCGTTCTGAGGGATTCCATTATATCCCTCGCCTCTCTTCCAAAGAGCCTCTGGTAGTACTCCCTCAGCTCTGCTGGAAAGGCCTCAAAGCTCGAATATCCCCCATTCCTTTCCAACTTCAATCAGCCTCTCAAGGCCTTTTTTCAAGCTCTGAGCGCTACCAAAATTTGCTTCGAACTGGAAGAGCACCTCATCGCTTCTCTCAATTTTATCGATAACTTTCTTTGGGGAGATTCTACCGTCTCTGCGCCAGTTGTATATGTCGTCGAGGAACTCCCTGGAGCCGTATATGAAACTCCTCGGGAAGAGCTCAAGGAATAGTCCTATGAATCCCTCACTTACCCTCGCTCTTGGGATTGCGACGACGAAGTAGTAACTCTCTGGAGTTGCCCCAACCTCGATCTGGGGCTTTATCTCGAATGCAGGATGGGGGTACTTCATGAGTCTCCACTCACCGTCAATGAAGATGTACGCCCCGAAGGCCTCTTCCACGTCCTCCACTCGGAATCCCTTCTCGGGAAGTTCTCGTCTAAGCTCTTCGTTTAGATCAAAGATGTCCCCCCAAATTTTGTTTAGGAAATCGTGTATTTCCCTTATATCCATCTTTCTCACCCTGAATGTTGGTGCCTTAACCTTCATCCCAACATGTCGTTGAGGGCGGCGTTTATGGAGTCCATAATGCTGGTTTGAACCTTTTCCTCGTAGCTCGCTATTTTCACGGTGTATTCCCTTCCAAAGAGCCTCAGGTTGAGGAATATATCGGCCTTGACAGTGCTCTTTTCTCCCCTCTCCACATGGATCGCCCAGACCTTTGGCAGGGTCCCCTCATCTATTGTGAGTGTCACGTTTAGGGTGGCGTAGCCCTTTGCCGGCATGATTAAGGCCCTCTCCGTGCTTCCATAGCCAACTTTAACACCGTTGGCGTACAGATCAAAGCTTGCGTTTGCAACCGGTAGGGGATAGCTGTTGGGGTTGTAAAACTTCATGTGAACTATTAGAAGGGCCTTCCCCCTTTTCTCTCCCAGCCACTCAACCTTTGTTCCGAGCAGCGAGGGGGTTTTGAAGAGGCCGTTCAAGTATTCTTTGCTCTCCGCGGTAAAATTAAGCTTTTCGAGGATCTTCTCCGAGATGTTCTCCTTTATCTCCGAGTTGATTGGAATTATCCACAAGACGTTCCCTCGGAGGATTATTTCGACGTTCCCCTTCTCTCCGTTGTTCAGATAGTTAACGAGGGCCCTCACCAGGTTGTGGTTGTCCAAGAGCAGTGAGAGGGTCAGGTTGTTCTTCGTGCTTCCGTATTTGAATCCCTCTATCCACGCCACTTTAACTCCGGTGAAATTGATGGAGAGCTCTTTCACACTAACCGGGACCATCAGGGGGTGCCTTAAATTGGCGTTGATTACTATCTCGCTCGTCTTTTCATTTACTTTCCCCCATCTCGCCTCAACTTGAGGTTCCGCCGTTGTTACGGCGTAGGCCACGTAGCCCATCCACAGTAGGAACAGCAGGATGGCCACTATGATCAGGGTTTTAAGGTTCATTTTTCTCACCGGTTATTTTCATGGTCTCTCCCCCTTTAAAGCTTTTAGAATTCGTTTAAATCGCTAAATTTAAAACTCCACCTGATGACTGCTCTTGGGGTGGATAGATGGGATTGTCTGGACTCCTCTGGGCCATGTGGTACATACTTCCCGCTTACGTTGCCAACGGCTCACCGGTAATAGTCGGGGGTGGGAGGCCAATAGACGGGGGCCGAGTCTGGCATGATGGGAGGAGGCTCTTCGGGGATGGAAAGACTTGGAGGGGCTTCTTTGGTGGCGTTCTCTTTGGGACCCTTACTGGTGTCGTCCAATACATTCTCACCCCGGGCTTTTACGGTTCGCTCAAGATCGCCATCGAACTCGCGTTTCTGCTCTCTTTTGGCGCTCTGGTCGGAGATCTCGTGGGTAGCTTCCTGAAGAGGCGCGTCAACCTGCCACGCGGGGCCCCGGCTATAGGCCTCGATCAGCTTGGCTTTCTTCTCTCTGCCTTGGCCTTCGCCTATCCCGTTAAGGCCCTATCCTCGGGCCAGATGCTCTTCGTTCTTATAGTCACGCCTTTCATCCACTGGGGCGCCAACTACTTCGCCTACAGGATGGGCTGGAAGAGCGTACCGTGGTAATGGATTGTCACTTCTACAACTTTGTTTTGATTTTTTGAATGTAGTAATCAAACACTTTTACACAATGTTTAAATATCTGTAATTGAAAAAAATCTTGATAAATACATGGAGGTGATTCTATGAAAAGGGTGGTAGTACTGTTGTTTATCTTAGGGATGGTTTTTTCAACATGGCATTTGGGAATAGTTAGTGCAGATTCTACACTATCCCCACTTCCATCTGGGGCGTATTCTAAACTAAAATTTGTGAAGCCAGATTACGATTCCAATTATTATGTGAACAGTAAGTCCCAGCGTGTAAAAAATGAGCTCGAGGTAGTTGGTGGGCCATACCAGGGAGGTGTACGAGTTATTGGCAAACTTAGTGGATTTCCCGTTTCAGGAGGGGGTATTGATGAGGGGATATCTTCAATGAGCGCGGAGGAATATTTAAATGCTGGAAGGGTTGCCATGGGTGGATATGAAGGAGGAGGTGGGCATTATATGGAACTCTGGGAGGAATATACTAATTAGCAATGAGGTGTTAATTTTATTTTTTGTCGTCGGAGTATGTTCGGTTTTCTGTAATGGGGACTATGATGAGGTTAACTTTTTAACCTCCCACCTAACTTTCTCTGGTGGTATGAATGAGGATAAAGGTCCGCTACTTCGCCCGCTACCGCTCCCTCGTTGGCAAAAGCGAGGAGGAGCTTGAGGTTCCTGAGGGAATCACGGTGGGGGAGCTGATAGAGGTTCTCAAGGAAATACACAATGTTCTCAGAAACGAGGTATTCGCCGAGGAGG